>NZ_JBEFAK010000170.1:0-443 GCF_040137845.1 Nonomuraea sp. B19D2
GGTGCGGTCGCCCATCCGGAGCTGGCGGGCGATGGCTCGCAGGCTGTGCCCGGCAGCCTTCAGCTCGTGGATTCGGGCGTGTTTGGCGCGGGTGCGCTCGGCGAATCGTGTCGAGCCCTGGCGGGCGGTGGTTTGCGCTGTCGATGGTCGTTCGGGTTGCTCGGGTCCATCGTCTGGAGGGTCTGATAAGCAGGGGCGATGTCGGGTGACCGACCGTTCCACGGCCTGGACGAGGTTGTGCCACAGGTGCCAGCGATCAGCACACTGGGTGGCCTGGGGCGCGCCTTTGACGGCGCCCTCGGCATAGGCGCTGGCTCGGTCCCGGCAGATCACTTCCACGTCGGAGTGAGGTCGGAGCCAGTCGGCCAGGGTGTCGGCCTGGCGATCGGGCAGCAGGTCGATGGGCCGGCGGGTGGTCATGTCGATCAGGACGGTGCCGTAGC
>NZ_JBEFAK010000171.1:0-424 GCF_040137845.1 Nonomuraea sp. B19D2
CGCCGGACTGGCGCGACCCCGACAAGGACAACGACGGCAAGAACGAGGACCAGGACGGCGACGGCACTCCAGACGTTCAGGACGCCGATCGCGACGGAGACGGACCGGACCCGGACACCGACAAAGACGGCATCCCCGACTGGCGTGATCCGGTAACGGACAAGGACGGCGACGGCAAGCCAGACGACGCCGACGGCGACGGCAAGCCCGACAATGGCGCGGGCGACGATCAGGCCCTGGACCAGGACAAGGACGGCAAGCCTGACGACCAGGACCCGGACGCGGACGGTGACGGCACCAACGACGTCGACACCGACAAGGACGGCACGCCGGACTGGCGCGACCCCGACAAGGACAACGACGGCAAGAACGAGGACCAGGACGGCGACGGCACTCCAGACGTTCAGGACGCCGATCGCGACGG
>NZ_JBEFAK010000172.1:0-389 GCF_040137845.1 Nonomuraea sp. B19D2
TTGCGACGGTGTGGGTTGTGGTGATCAACCCGTCTACCAGGAGCTTCTTCATGTCACCGGCCGAATACCGGCATTGCGATCACGCTGTGACCAGGGCACCGGCCAAGGAGCCTGAAAAAGGTTCAGTAATGGGAAGGATGCTCTCTGCTAGATGATTGATTCCAAGCTGTTCGATTGGGATCAATGGTCGGTGGTCATAGGCGGACATGGATCGTGCGGTGGGCTGGTCGGTCTTGTCGTTATGCCAGATAACAGTGGTATGGGCTAAGGGCTTGCAGGGGAATAACCCGTAGCTTTCGGGGCTGTCGATCGTTGCTGTGGTATGGGCGTGGCGGCAGAGACGGTGACGATGCTGGCGGCGAAGTTCGAAGCGGTCTTTCCGCATCTGG
>NZ_JBEFAK010000173.1:0-507 GCF_040137845.1 Nonomuraea sp. B19D2
GGGGGGGGGGGGGGGGGGGGGGGGGGGGGGGGGGGGGGGGGGGGGGGGGGGGGGGGGGGGGGGGGGGGGGGGGGGGGGGGGGGGGGGGGGGGGGGGGGGGGGGGGGGGGGGGGGGGGGGGGGGGGGGGGGGGGGGGGGGGGGGGGGGGGGGGGGGGGGGGGGGGGGGGGGGGGGGGGGGGGGGGGGGGGGGGGGGGGGGGGGGGGGGGGGGGGGGGGGGGGGGGGGGGGGGGGGGGGGGGGGGGGGGGGGGGGGGATCGGCGCAGGGAAGCTTAACTTCCGGGTTCGGAATGTAACCGGGTGTTTCCTTCCCGCCATAACCGCCGCAACCCCGCGAAACAGCTGTTTGCTGTCTCAGAATTGCGTAGTGGACGCGAGCAAGAACAACTTCAAAAAAGTCTGCTTTGTGGTCAAGTCCTCGGCCTATTAGTACCGGTCAGCTCCACACGTTACCGTGCTTCCACCTCCGGCCTATCAACCCGGTCGTCTACCGGGAGCCTTACCCCCT
>NZ_JBEFAK010000174.1:0-495 GCF_040137845.1 Nonomuraea sp. B19D2
TGGTCGTGCTGCAAGTTGGTCGTAGCCGTCCCGTGTACACGTCCTGACACGACGAAACCCCCGCCATGGCAGGGGTTGACGAGCATTAGCCCAGCTAGGAAAGTGTGTCATAGCGCAGGGCTTCCCCTGTATAAACTGCCACATGACACACTTAAAGGTAGGAAAGTGACTAACGCCACACCGGCATCTCCACCAGACGGAGCCCTCATCGCAGGACTCTACGCCCGTATCTCGAACGACCGCGAAGGTAGACCGGCGGCATCAGAACCGAGTACGTGAGCGGGCCTAATGACGCCGACGGAGACATCACCTTCCTGCCGGGCGAGGTGAAAGTCTGGCGCAATCGCGGCTCCAATGACCGGGGCACCCTGTACGCCGGCGGCATCAGAACCGAGTACGTGAGCGGGCCTAATGACGCCGACGGAGACATCACCTTCCTGCCGGGCGAGGTGAAAGTCTGGCGCAATCGCGGCTCCAATGACCGGGGCACCCTGT
>NZ_JBEFAK010000018.1:0-198274 GCF_040137845.1 Nonomuraea sp. B19D2
CGACCTCGCCCCCGCCTCGTGGATCGTCCAGACCATGGCCGTCTTCGTCCTCGTGGGCGGGCAGATGGCCGCCACAAGCCACACCCGTGCCCACGCCCGCGGGCTCACCTACGTGCAATGGCTCGGCGCCCGCATGTCCCGCCTGTTCCGGCCGGCCGCCGCCGTGCTGGCGGTGTGGGCCGTGGCGGCGAGCGCGATGCTGGCCCTCGGGGCCGACCCGCAGACGGTGAACGCGCTGGCCAAGCTGGTGTGGTCGCCGCTGTGGTTCCTGCTGATCTTCTCGGCGCTGACGGCGGCGACCCCGCTGGTCGCCAGCCTCCACCCGGTGTGGCCGCTCGCCACGGTCGCCGTCATCGACCTCGTCAGGTTCGGGATGGGCGGGCCCGGCTGGGCCGGCTGGGTCAACCTCGCCGCCGGCTGGCTGGTGCCGTACTGCCTGGGCACGGCCTGGGGCCGTGGCCGCCTGCGCAGCCGGGTGACCGGGTGGACGCTGCTGATCGGCGGCGCCGCGGCCGCCGCCGCCCTCGTCCTGTGGGCCGGCTACCCGGCGTCCATGGTGGGCGTGCCCGGCGCCCGCATCTCCAACCAGTCGCCGCCCACCCTCGCGGCCGTCGCCTTCGGCCTCGCCCAGTGCGGGGCGGCGCTGCTGCTGCTCGGGCCGCTGCGCCGGGCGCTTGCCCGCCCCGCCGCCTGGGCGGCCGTGGCCGTGGCCAACCCGTCCGCCATGACGATCTACCTCTGGCATCAGACCGCCATGATCGCGGTCACCGCGCTCGGCCTGCTCGCCGACCGGCCGCTGCCCGGCCTGCACACCGTCCCCGACACCCCGGCCTGGGTCCTCGCCCGGCTGGCCTGGCTGCCGGCGTTCGCGCTGGCCCTGCTGGCCTGTTGCGCCGCCTTCCGCGCCCACGAACGGCGACAGCCCATGTCCTGATCAGGAGATGGTACCGGCCGGTTCGATGAGGTGTTAGCCTATGGCGGATCGTACCGAGCGGTTCTATCTTGGGAGGCGGCATGGCGCAGGACGGCGCGTGGCAGGCGGCGCGGCTGGCGCTCGGCACCGCCTCGGCGCTCGGGCTGGCGCGGTTCGCGTACGGGCTGCTGCTGCCCGCCATGCGCGACGACCTGCACTGGACGCTGGCACAGGCCGGGGCGATGAGCGCCGCCAACGGGCTCGGCTACCTCCTCGGCGCCCTGTTGAGCGCGCCCGCCGCCCGCCGCTGGGGGACCGCGGCCGCCTTCCGCTGGGGGATGGTCCTGACCGCCGTGTCGCTGGGTGCCACCGCCGTGGGGGAGGCGTACGCGGCGTTGCTGCTGGCGCGGTTCGCGGCCGGGGTGGCGGGGGCGGTGGTGTTCATCACCGGCGGGGTGATCGCCTCGCGCGTGGCCGCCCGCACCGGCTCCGGCCTGCCCATCACCGTGTTCTTCGCGGGGACCGGGCTGGGCATCGTGCTCAGCGGCGTGTCGGTCCCGGCGGCGGGCGATCACTGGCGGCCGGCCTGGGTCGGGCTCAGCCTCGCGGCGGGGCTGGCGACGCTGGCCGGCTGGGGCGCCGCGCGAGTGGACGAGCCGGCGCGGGCGGCCGCCGTCGGGCGGGCGCGGGTGGGGCCGCTGTGGGGGGTCGCGCTCGCGTACCTGCTGTTCGCCGCCGGGTACATCACCTACATCACGTTCCTGTCGGCGTACCTGGACGAGCAGAACGCCCCCGCCTGGCAGGTGGCGCTCACCTGGGCGGCGCTGGGCGCGGCGGTCGTGGTGGCGCCCGCGCTGTGGAGCCGGCCCATCGGCCGCTGGCCCGGCACGCGGGCGCTGGCCGTGCTGCTCGGCGTGCTGGCGGGCGGGGCGGGCCTGGCGCTGGTGGCCCCCGCTCCGCCGCTGATCGTCGCCTCGGCGATCGTGTACGGCGCCACGTTCATGAGCGTTCCCGCGGCCGTCACCGCCCTGATCAAGGCCGGCACGCCGCCCGCCGACTGGACGGCCACGCTGGCGGCCTTCACCACGGTGTTCGCCGTCGGCCAGACCGCCGGCCCCTGGCTCGCCGGCCTGGTCGCCGATCGCACCTCGACCGACGCCGTCCTGGCCTGGACCGCGATCCTGTGCGCCGCGGCGGCCCTGATCGCCGCCATCACAGGACGTTCCGGCCGCGTCCCCGTGCCCCGCTGACGATCACCAGGCGCCGGGGAACGCCGCCTGGCCACCGGCCCAGGGCGCCTTGGGCGGTGGCGAGGTCGTGTCTCGGTGCTGCGTCGGGCGGTGGCGAGGGCGCGTCTCGGCGGTGCGTCGGGCGGCAGCGGATGCGCGCTTGCCCTCACCCCCGGCGACGTGGATCAACCGACGGGCCGGATATCAGCGCCGCAGGGCGGCGGCGAGGTCGTCGAGGTAGCGGGCGACCGGTCCCAGGGTGAGCAGGCCGCTGCCCGCCCCGGCCAGCTCCGCCGCCGCGGGCACGAGCGCGGCATGGGCCCGCTCCATCGCCGCCCGGTCGCCGACCGCGACGGCGGCCCGCGCGACCAGGCACCACATGGCCTCCAGCAGCAGGTCACGAGGCGGGTCGGGGATGTGGCGCAGCTTAGCTACGGCCTCATCGCGGCGGCCCTGGGCGAGCAGCACCACGGGACGTGCCCACAACTCGCAGGGTCCGAAGTCGGCGTCCTCGAAAGCCGATCCGGCTTCAGGAGGCGGAGCGGGTCGGGTGTGCAGGCGCAGACACAGCAGCGCGAGGGGCAACAGCCCGTGCTCCAGCCCCGGCATGCCGGCACCGTCGAGCCGCGCGGCGGCGGCCCGATAAGCCGACTCGACCTCCTCCACCGGGGCCCGCCCGGTCGCGTCGAGCCGCAGCGCTCGGTACCACTCGGTGAAGACGCCCACCAACGGCAGCTCGTGCCGCTCGGCCAGGCGGTCGGCGGCGCAGGCGTGGGCGTCGGCTCCGGAGAAGTCCGCAAGTGCGCAGCGGGCTTGCAGGCGGATGAGATGCCCGAGGACCTCGTAGGTGGCCAAGCCGTGCCGCGCCGACAGGGCGACCAGCTCGGCGCCGATCGCATCCCGCCGCGAGGCCAGCCCCGCCCGGTGGAACGTCTGCATGAACACGGCGTTGAGCGCGAACGCCAGCAGCCTCGGATCGTCCAGGCGGCGCGCCAGCCGTTCCGCCTCCCGGGCGGCCTGCGGGCCGCGCGGCGAGCGGGTGCCCCGGGACTCCAGGCCGATTGTGGCCAGCAGCCGAGCCCGCGCCGCATCATGCGCCCCCGATGGGAGGGCGGCGGCGGTGCTGTGCACGCCCGGTACGAGTGCGGCGGCGGTACTGTGCACGCCCGGTAGGAGTGCGGTCAGGGCGCGCTCGGCTGCCGCGATCACGTGCGCCGCCTGGTCCGGGTCGTCGAGGCGGGTCCAGATCGCCGGAACGTCGTAGGCGCCGATGACGCGGGCCGTCAGCTCCGCGTCGCCCAGTTCCTCCGCCGCCGCGATGGCCGCCACCCGGTGCTCGCGAGCCGCCTGAAGGCCGCCGCCCCCGGTCACCGCCAGCCCGCGCATCAGTGCCACCGTCGACTCCAGCCGGGCCCGCGCGCCCGGCGGCGCACTGCGATCGTAGGCGGCGGCCGCCCGCGCCCACACAGTCTCCGCCGCACCCGTCCCGGTCGCACCCGATCCGGCCGCACTTGTCTCAGTCCCACCCGGTCCGGTCGGAGCCGTCCCGGTCGCGGCCTGGGTGAGGTGGTCGGCGTGATGGAGGATGTCGCTCTCCAGGCGGCGCAGCGCCGGTCCCGGGTCCACGCCCAGGTGCTCGGCCAGCAGCGTACGTGCCCGGCGCAGCACGGCGAGCGCGTCGCCCTGGCGGCCGGTACGGTACAGCGCCAGGGCCAGCAGCCGCCAGCCCTCCTCCCGCCACGGATGATCGGCCACGTGCGCGTCCAGATCCGGCACCGCCGCCGCGGCGAGGCCCAGGGCCAGCCGGGCCTCGGCCTGGCGTTCGAGGGCGTGCAGCCGCAGCTCCGTCAGCCGGGAGCGCTCCACACGGGCCCAGGGTTCGTCGGCGAAGTCGGCGTAGGCGGGCCCCCGCCACCACCCCAGCGCCTCCGTCAATCGCTCGAGATCCCCCTCGGGCGGTCCCGCGGCGGCCACCGCCTGTTCGAAGCGCCAGGCGTCCACCGCCTGAGTCTCGGCGCGCAACGCGTACCCCGGCCCCTCGGTGACCAGCAGCCGGGACGGGACGCGCGGCGGGCGCTCCGGCTCCAGCGCCCGGCGCAGCGCCGCCACGAACGTGCGCACCGAGCCGACCGCGCCGGCAGGGGGATCCTCCTCCCACAGGTCCGCCACCAGGAGGGCGACCGGGACCATCCGCCGCCGGGCGACGACCAGCCGGGCCAGCACCGCACGATGCCGCGGCCCCTTCAAGCCGATCGAACGCCCGGCGCCGTCCCAGGCCGCCACCGGCCCCAGCACCCCGAACCCCACCCGCACGTCTCGGTCACCCCCAGGCCACGGTAGCGCGCTCATCGGATGCTCATTCGCGCCCGGCACGCTGGACGCCGACCCCCAACGGACCCCAACGGAAAGAGCGCCATCATGGTCATCGAGGGCTTCACCTACCATCGCGTCCCCGTCGGCGACGGCGTGTCGCTCAGCGCGGCCGTCGCGGGCGAGGGCAGCCCGATCGTGCTGCTGCACGGCTTCCCGCAGACCCACCTCATGTGGCGGCACGTCGCCTCCGAGCTGGCGGCGGACCACACCGTCATCTGCCCCGACCTACGCGGGTACGGCGCCAGCGACAAACCGGCCGAGACCGGTCCCGGCACCTACGCCAAGCGCACCATGGCCGCCGACATCCTCGCCCTGGCCCACGCGCTGGGCCACGAGCGCTTCGCCCTGGCCGGGCACGACCGCGGCGCCCTGGTCGCCTTCCGCGCCGCGCTCGACCATCCCGCGGCGGTCACCCACCTGGCCTGCCTGGACGTGCTGCCCACCCTGGACATGTGGGGGGCGATGCACGGCGCCGCCGCGGCCGTCGGATTCCACCTCTACCTCATGGCCCAGCCGCCCGGCCTGCCCGAGCGGCTGATCGGGGCGGACCCGGACGCCTTCTTCGGCCACTTCCTCGACGCCTGGACCGGCGATCCGCAGGCGATCCCCGCCGGCGTCCGCGCCGCGTACCTGCAGGCCTGCCGCCACGCGATCCCCTCGATCGTCGCCGACTACCGCGCCTCGGCCGGCATCGACATCGAGCACGATCAGGCAGACCGGGACGCCGCGAATCGCCTGCGGATGCCGGTGACGGTGCTCCAGCAGGACTGGGGCGCCGCCCTCGGTTTCGACGCGGCGGCGCTGTGGCGGGACTGGGCCCCCGACCTCCGGCATGTCACCGTCGGCTTCGGCCACTTCATGGCTGAGGAAGCCCCGGCCGACATCGCCAAGGCCCTACGGGAGCTGCTCGAGCGCTGAAAGTGATCTTCCGTGTTCGTGGTTGCGCGGGTTTGCGTTCGAGCGCGCTCGAAGCCATAGCGTCTCCGCCATGACGACACAGACCTGGATCATCACCGGCGCGTCCCGCGGCTTCGGGCGCGCACTGGCGGAGTCGGCGCTCGCGGCAGGCGACAACGTGGTGGCGGCGGTGCGCCGGCCCGAGAGCCTGGCCGACCTGGCGGCCGAGTACCCGGACAACTGCCTGATCGCGAAGTTCGACGCCCGGGACATCGCCGCGGCCGCGGACCTCGTACGGGACACGCTCGACCGCTTCGGTCAGCTCGACGTGCTCGTCAACAACGCGGGCCGGGCCGTGGTCGGAGCGGTCGAGGAGGTCGGTGACGCCCAGTTGCGTGAGCTGATGGATCTGCACCTGTTCGGCCCGGCCGCGCTCGTGCGCGCGGCGCTGCCCGCGATGCGCGCGCGGGGCACCGGGACGATCGTGCAGATGAGCAGCCAGGGCGGGCGGATGTCGTTCCCCGGCGTGTCGACGTACTCCGCGTCGAAGTTCGCCCTCGAAGGCTGGTCCGAGGCCCTGGCCGGGGAGGTCGCGCCGTTCGGGATCCGCGTGATGATCGTCGAGCCCAGCCGGTTCAGGACCGACTTCAACGCGGCCGACGTGCTCGAGTTCGCCGCGGCGTCCGAGACCTACCGCGACCTGCTCGCCCGCGTCCGCGCGGACATGGCCGGAGCCGACGGCCGCCAGGAAGGCGACCCGGTGCGGGCGGCCGAGATCATCGTGTCCCTCGCGCACGGTGACGAGGTGCCGCTGCGGCTGCCGCTCGGGCGCGAGGCGGTCGAGCGTATCTCGGGTGCGTACCGGCGGGGCCTGGACGAGGTCGAGCGGTGGGCCGAGACCGCCCGCAGCGCCGACTTCGAGGGCGTCCCGGCGTCGGTCCGGCCGATCTAAGCTGGCTGTCATGGCCACCGACGATCTGATGACCAGGGCGCTCGAAACGCTCGGGGACGACGGTCCGCTGTCGGTTGAGGCGATCCACCGCCTCACCGACCTGGCCGACGTGCCCGAGTCGATGATGATCAATGAGGTCGCCGACCTCCTCGACATCTCGCCCCACACGCTGCGCTACTACGAGCGGGCCGGGCTGGTCGAGGTGGCCCGCGACAGCAACGGTCATCGCGTCTACGACGCCGAAGCGGTGCGGCGCCTGGTGTTCCTCACCCGGATGCGGCTGTCCGGGATGCCGATGCGCGACCTGCAGCACTACATCTCGCTCGTCGACGCAGGGGAGCAGACGGTGCCCGAGCGGCTCGACATGCTGCTCGAACATCGCGACACCATCCGCCGCCGGATCCGTGAGCTGACCCTTTCCCTCGCGGCGACCGAGTACAAGATCGCCACGTACGGGGGCTCGACCGGGCCGGACGTTCAGGACCTCGACACCGCCACCGACCGCACGACGCTGCCGCACGAGCCGCTGCGACCGGCACTACGCACAAGGTGAGGGACACCGACGCTCGCCGGACCGCCATCGGTGACCCGGCCCGGCGAGCACAGGACGGAGTGCCCTTCCTCCCGTTCTCCAGCGAAAGGCGCCGAGAGCGAAGGACACTCCTCCTGCGGGGGATCTCACCGACACCGTCAGTGGGCAACGACATCCCAGAAGTGATCAACTCTCCCGGCCGACCGGCGAGGAGCGCTGTAGCCAACACTGATCAGGTATCGCTCAGGTCCACGTCGAGATCCTCTGTCTCGGTCCAGAACTCCTTGCCCGCGTCGTGGAGCCGGACTGCGGCATGCGTCATGTGGAGGTGTGCGGCGGCGCGCGCCGCGTCGGCATCGCGGGCCTCGATGGCGGCCAGGATGGCATGGTGCTCCTGCCGCACTGCCTCGGCGAAGTCCCGTCGTCGCGCCTCGTTCGCGCGCGTGACGCGGATGCCGCCGCGTAGCACCTCGCCGAGGTAGCGCACCGTCGCAGCCATCACGGGGTTCCCGGTCGATTCGGCGATCGATCGGTGGAAGGCGAGATCCTCTGTCACTCCGTCGCCGCCGGCCGCGACCGCCGCGTCGATCGCGGCCAGGGCCTGACGGATCCGGGCCAGGTCTGCGGGCGTGGCGCGGATGGCCGCGCGATAGGCCGCCTCGCCCTCTATGGCGCTGCGGACCTCCACGATCTGCAGCACCTTGGACATGGTGTCGCCGACCTCGGCCTCGAGGTCGAGCGGGCGTGTGCGTCGCGGCATGACGAACACGCCGCGGCCTTGACGTGGCTCGACCAGGCCCGCGCTGCGCAGCCTCGACACGGCCTCGCGCACCACCGTGCGGCTGACGCCCAGCTGCTTGACCAGCTCCACCTCGGTGGGCAGCTTGTCGCCCTCGGCCAGCCGCCCGGACTCGATCTCTTCCGAGAGCATCGCGGCGACCTGATCCGCGAGCCGAACGGGACTGTTCACCCTGGGAAACATGGCCTCCAGCCTATCGGTGTGGGTCCGGGGGCACGCCTGCGTAGTTGTCCGCGTACTCCCGCACCACCGATTCGAAGTTCGGATCGGGCTCCAGCCCGAGCGCGGCGGCGCGCGCGTTGTCGAAGACGGCGGGCCATGAGCCCACGATGGCCTCGACGTCATGATCGGGCGCGATCGTCACGAGGTCGGCGACGGCGTCGCCGGCCACCCGCCGCAGGGTGGCCAGCATCGTGGCGACCGAGACCGTGAGTGCAGGAAGATTGACCGGCAACGCGCCGTCGAGCCGGCCGGGTCCGGCGCCGCGTTCTGCCTCCGCGACGCGGAGGATTCCCTCGACCGTGCGCCGCGGCGAGGCCAGGGCCACGCGCAGGTCGGGACGGACGGGGCAGGTCGCAGGGAGTCCGGCGAGCGGCTCGCGGATGATGCCGGACAGGAAGCCGGAGGCCGCCGCGTTCGGCTTGCCCGGCCGCACCGACACGGTCATCAGCCGGGCGACGCGTCCGTCGATGAAGCCTCGGCGGGTGTAGTCGGCGATCATCTGCTCGCAGACCAGCTTCTGTGTCCCGTAGCTCGACCGCGGTGTCGGCAGGGTCGATTCGCTGACCGCCGGCGGCAGCGGCAGTGCCGGGTCGGAACCGTAGACCGCGACGCTGCTGGAGAACGCCATCCGCGGCGTCGGCCCGCCGGCAGCCGACTGTGCCCGGGCAGCTTCGAGCAGCGCGCGGGTGGTGTCGACGTTGGCTCTCATGCCGAGATCGAAGTCGGACTCGCACTCGGCCGAGACTGCGGAGGCGAGGTGGATCAGCGTGTCCACCGATTCGGCGAACACCTCGTCGAGGCGGTCGATCAGGTCGCCCTCCACGATGCTCACAAGTGGGTCGGCGGCCACCGGAGACTCAGGCCGCACGACCCGGTCGGCAAGCACCAATCGGCTGATCGGAGCACCGCGGAAAGTCCGCGTCTCGAGCAGTGCGCGGGCAACCTGCTGCCCGAGAAATCCGAAGCCACCCGTGATGACGATTCTCATGCGCTGTGTCCTCGCAAGTCGTTCAGCCAGCCCAGACCCTCGCTCGTGCCGGAGAGGGGGCGGTACTCGCAGCCGATCCACCCCTCGAAGCCCAACTCGTCGATGATGTCGAACAGGTAGCGGGCGTTGAGCTCGCCCAGATCGGGCTCGTGCCGATCTGGCACGCCCGCGACCTGCAGATGACCGACCCGGCCGGTGGGTATGTCGCGGCGCAGGGTCGCGGTGAGGTCGCCCTCGACGATCTGGCAGTGGTAGAGGTCGAGTTGCACCTTGAGATTGGCAGCTCCCACCTCCTGCACCACGGCGTGGCCATCAGCCTGACGTGTCAGGAAATATCCGGGCATGTCGCGGCTGTTGATCGGCTCGATCATGATCTCGACACCCATTGTGGCGGCCCGTTCGGCGGCCCAGGCGAGGTTGGCCAGGTAGGTGCCGCGACACCTGGCCTGCTCCGTCTGTGGCACCAGTCCGGCCATCACGTGCACTCGCGGGCAACCCAGCGCCGCGGCGTACTCCAGAGCCTGGTCGATCCCGGAACGCGCCTCTTGCTCGCGTCCGGGCAGCGCCGCGAGCCCTCGCTCTCCGGACTCCCACGTCCCTGCAGGCGCGTTGAACAGCACCTGCCGGAGACCGTGGTCGTCGAGCAGGCCACGCAGTACGGCGGCGCTGTACTCATAGGGAAAGAGGTACTCCACGGCCTCGAAGCCGTCGGCTGACGCCGCTGCGAAGCGGTCGAGGAAGTCGTGTTCCGTGTACATCATGGTCAGGTTCGCGGCGAACCTCGGCATGCTGACTCCTGTGTCAGTGGTTGACGACCTGTTTCTTGGTGGTGAGCACCGCTGCGGCGCCGACGATGAGGCAGAGCGCCAGGACGTACATCGGGATGGACGTCGAACCGGTGGCGTCCTTGATCGCTCCGATCATGTAGGGACTGGCGAAGCCGGCGAGATTGCCCACCGAGTTGATCACGGCGAGACCGGCCGCGGCGGCGGTGCCGCTGAGAAACGCGGTGGGGAGCGACCAGAACAGCGGCGCGCAGGTCAGCACCCCGGCCGCGGCGATGGACAGCGCGGCGAGAGACAGCGCTGTTGACCCGGTCCAGCTGGCGGCCAGCGTGAACCCGACGGTGCCCATGAGGGCTGGGACGACCAGGTGCCAGCGGCGCTCGCGGCGCTTGTCCGCCGAACGGCCGAACAGGTTCATCGCGACGAGTGCGGCAACGAACGGCACGGCGCTGAGCACTCCGATCGTGAGGTTGCCCTCGATGCCGGTGGACTTGATGAACGTGGGCATCCAGAAGGTCAGCGCGTACTGGCCCATCACGAAGCAGAAGTAAATGCCGCACATCAGCCATACCTTGGGCTCGCGGAAACCGTCCCAGGCCCGGCCGTGGACCTCCTGGTGTGCGGTGTCCGCAGCGACCGCCCGCTCGACGACCGTCTTCTCCTCCTCGGTGAGCCATTTCGCGCTGCGCACACTGTTGTCGAGGTAGAACAGCGTGATCACGCCGATGAGCAGCGCGGGGATCGCCTCGAGCAGGAACATCCACTGCCAGCCCTGCCAGCCGTTGACGCCCTGGAACGTGTCCATGATCCAGCCGGAGAGCGGGTTGCCGAAGATGCCGGCCACCGGGATCGCCGACATGAACATCGCGATCACCCTGGCGCGACGGTGCGCAGGGAACCAGTAGGTGCAGTAGAGGATCACACCTGGATAGAACCCCGCCTCCGCGGCGCCGAGGAGGAACCTCAGCACGTAGAAGATCGTCTCGTTGGTGACGAACATGAATGACGCTGAGACCAGTCCCCAGCTGATCATGATCCGGGCGATCCAGGTGCGGGCGCCGATGCGTTGCAGCATCAGGTTGGAGGGGACCTCGAAGAAGAAGTAGCCGACGAAGAACAGGCCGGCGCCGAGGCCATACACCCCCTCGCTGAACCCGAGGTCGTCGGACATCTGCAGCTTCGCGAAGCCGACGTTGACCCGATCCAGATAGGAGACGATGTAGCAGAGGACGAGGAAGGGGATGATGCGCCGTACGACCTTGCGGAAGACGGTGTTCTCACGGGCGACGTCTGTCGCCGTGCTGGAAACGGACATGGCAAATACCTTCTTGCGACTCAGGGGGGTTGGGTCACCACGCGGCGCCGAATGTGGACGTCAGTTCGCCCAGGGCGTGCGCGGGGAGTGGCTCGGGTCGACGATCGGTCAGGAGCCAGAGGCGTGCCGTCTCCTCGAGTTCTTCGAGTACGGCGAGTGCGGTGGCCGCGTCCGGACCCCAGACGACAGGGCCGAGCCGATCGAGCAGGACAGCCCTGATCGGCGTGCGGCTCTCGGCGATCCGGGCGGTCACCAGGTCGGCCACGCGGGGGTCACCCGGCCGGTGGTAGGGGATGAGCGGGACGTGCCCGACCTTCATCACGTAGTAGGGGGTGATCGGCGGGAGCACGTCGTCCTGGCTCCACACGCCGGCCAGGGTGAGCGCGACCAGGTGCGTGGAGTGCGTGTGGATGATGAACCGGGCCGTGGGATCAGCGGCATAGATACGGCGATGCAGCGTCAGTGTCTTGCTGGCGCGGTCGCCCGCGATCTGCGCGCCACCGGCGTCGACCAGCGCGAGGCGGTGGGGTTCCAGGAAGCCCAGGGCGGCGTCCGTGGGAGTGATCAGATAGCTGTCGCCGACCTTGCTGCTGATGTTGCCGGCGCTGGCATGGACATAGCCTCGGGCGAACAGGCTCGTCCCCACCCGGACGGTCTCGTCGCGCGCCTCGTCGATCATGAGGCCTCCTCGAATGCGGCGGTGAAGAAGTCAGGGCTGCCGAAGTTGCCGGACTTGAGGGTGATGTGGAGCGTGTCCCCGTCAGGAAGGGCAGCCGCGCACCACGGCACGCCGGTTTCGATCTGCGGTCCGATCCGGAGCTCGGTAATGCCGAGCGCCTGAACGACGGCTCCCGAAGTCTCCCCGCCTGCGACGATGAGCCGGCGGACACCGTGGTCCACGAGCCCTCGTGCGACACGGGCCAGTGTCCGCTCCACGAGCTCACCGGCCTCCGCGGCGCCGAGCCGCCCCTGGACCGCCCGGACCGTGTCGGGCGCCTCGGTGGAATAGACCAGGACCGGCCCTTCCACCAGGTGCGACTCGGCGAAGGTCAGTGCCTGGGCAGCAACGTCCTCGCCGGCCGCGATGCGTACCGGGTCCACGTTGAACGCCGGCCGGCCGCTGCGCAGGAACTCCTGGACCTGGTGGTTCGTGGCGTCCGAGACCGATCCGGATACGATGGCCCGGTAGCCGCCGGTCGGTGGCAACTGCTCGGCGGCCCGGGACGGCGTGAGCCCCCAGTTCGCGGGCAGGCCGATCGCCAGGCCCGAGCCGGCGGTCACCAGGGGCAGCCCCTTGACCGCCGCGCCCAGGGTCAGCAGGTCGTCGTTGGAGACGGCGTCGACGATGGCGATTCCGGAACCCTCCTCGCGTAGCTCGTGAATGCGGGCCCGGATCGCCTCGACGCCGCCGGCGACGACCACGTGGTCGATCAGGCCGACCGGTCGCCTGGTCTGCGCGCCGAGGACGGAGACCAGATTGGGGTCGGTCATCGGCGTGAGCGGGTGGTGACGCATGCCGCTCTCGCTGAGCAGCACGTCGCCGACGAAGAGATGTCCCTTGAAGACCGTGCGTCCGTTGTCAGGGAACGCCGGGGTCGCGATCGTGAAGTCGGCGCCCACCGCCTCCATCAGAGCCTCGGTGACCGGCCCGATGTTGCCGGCGGGCGTCGAGTCGAAGGTGGAGCAGTACTTGAAGTAGATCTGCTCGGCGCCCGCGGACCGCAACCAGGCCAGCGCCCGGAGCGAAGCCTCAACAGCGTCGGCGGCCGGGACGGTCCGCGATTTGAGAGCGATGACCACGGCGTCGGCGTCCACCTGTCCGGCGGCGCCAAGCGGTGGAACGTCGATCAGCTGGACCACGCGCATGCCCGCACGCACCAGGTTGTTTCCCAGGTCTGTTGCACCTGTGGAGTCGTCGGCGATGCACCCGAGCCGGATTCCCACGTCAGATCCCCGCCGCCGTGGGGAGGTCGATTCCCGGGAAGATCTTGATGACCGCGCTGTCGTCCTCGGTGCCCAGCCCGGACGCCGATGCCTGGAGGAACATCTGGTGAGCGGTGGCGGCAAGGGGCAGCGGGAACCTCTCCAGCCGGCCGAAGTCGAGGACGAGCCCCAGGTCCTTGACGAAGATGTCGACCGCGGACAGGGGCGTGTAGTCACCGGCGAGCACGTGCGCCATCCGGTTTTCGAACATCCACGAGTTGCCGGCGCTGTGGGTGATGACGTCATAGAGCGCCTCAGCCGGAACCCCGGCCTTGATGCCCACTGCCATCGCCTCGGCTGCCGCGGCGATGTGCACGCCGGCGAGCAGTTGGTTCACCATCTTCACCGTTGAGCCGAGTCCGGCGCGGTCTCCCAGCCGGTAGACCGTGCTGCTCATCGCCTCGAGCACTGGATCGGCGACCGAGTACGCCGCGGCGGAGCCCGATGTCATCATGGTGAGCTCGCCGGCCGCCGCACGCGCGGCGCCGCCGGAGATGGGGGCGTCCAGGTAGAGCACACCCCTCTCTGCCAGGCGCCCCTCGATCTCGGCGGACCAGCCAGGGTCGACTGTGGAGCACATCACGAACACACCGCCTGGGCCGAGATGGTCGGCCGCCCCGTCCGCGCCGAACAGCACCGACTCGACCTGCGCCGCGTTGACCACCACACTGACCAGGACGTCCACCCTGGCCGCCAGGTCGCGGGCGCGGGCGAATGCCGTCCCGCCGTCGTGGGCGAAGGCCTCGGCCACCTCGGGCCGCAGGTCGTGGACCCCCACGTCGAAACCCGCGTTCCGCAGGCTGCCGGCCATGCCGAGACCCATGGCCCCGAGTCCCACCACGCCCACGCGCCGCCCGACTGAACTGTCCTGATCCTTCATACCCGTCCTTTTCTTCCGGGTCGCCTTGTCGTCGTGTCATATGATGACCTGAGAATGTGATCCAACACACTGTGATGTCCATCACAGTGTGCTTGAACTGGTGGACGCATGGATGAGCGAGCTGATCATCCAGGGTGGCCGTGCGGGCGACCACACCGAGCGGCCGGCGGAGGCGCATGCCGGCCAGGGGCGACCCCCTGGCCGGCACGCGCGCTGCTCAGAACCCGCTGCCCTGGATGCCGGCCGACGCGGCGGTCGCCACCGCCACCACCGTGAACAACGCGACGGTCAGCGCCAGAACGAATCGACGCCAAAGTGTCATGACACGCCTCCTTCCGTGTCGATGGATTGATCCACCTCGTATTCGCCGCACCGGCCCCGGCGGATCATCCCTCAGCGTGGCCGGACGCGGCTGAGCCATCAGTGGCCTCAGGCGTTGGCCCCCAGGCCGGTCAGGGTCTGGTCGAAGACGCATGGCAGCTCCTCCGGGCAAATGCTTGCTTGGTGCGGGCCGTACCGGTCATGGCGCCAGGCATCGGCGGTCGCGTCAATACTCCACGCATTGACAGGCAAAACAACCAAGCGCATGCTTGGCGGCATGGTCGAGTCGAGTAGATCCGCCGCCACGCTGACTCCCGCGGGTCAGAGCCGCCGTACCCTGCTCAAAGGGGCCGCCGTCGCTGGTGGCGCGCTGGTGGCGGGCGCGGCGCTGGGCAGCGCGCCCGCCCGCGCCGACGCCGAGTACGACGTCGTGGTCGTGGGCGCCGGGGCCGCCGGGATGACCGCGGCGCTGACGGCCGCCAAGCGCGGGCTGCGTACGGTCGTGCTCGAGAAGGCCCCGACGTTCGGCGGCTCGGCCGCCCGGTCGGGCGCGGGCATCTGGATCCCGTGCAACGAGGTCGTCCTCGCCGCCGGGGTGCCGGACACCCCGGCCAAGGCCGCCGCCTACCTCGCCCGCGTCGTCGGCGACACGGTGCCCGTCGAGCGGCAGCGGGCGTTCCTGGCCGCGGGACCGGCGATGATCTCGTTCGTGATGCGCAACAGCCCGCTGCGCTTCCGCTTCATGGAGGGCTACTCCGACTACTATCCGGAGTTCCCCGGCGGGATGCCGAACGGGCGCTCCATCGAGCCCGCCCAGCTCGACGGCAACCTCCTCGGCGCCGAACTGGCCCACCTCAACGGCTCCTACATGCCCACCCCGGCCGGCCTGGTGGTCTACAGCGCCGACTACAAGTGGTTGACGCTCGCCGCCGTCAACCCCAAGGGCCTCGCGGTGAGCGCCGCGTGCCTGGCGCGGGGCACCGAGGCCGCGCTGCGCGGCGAGCAGCCGCTCACCATGGGACAGGCCCTGGCCGGCGGCCTGCGCGCCGGGCTGCTCGCGGCCGGCGTCCCGGTGCTGCTGAACACCCCGCTCCTTGACCTGATCATCGAGTCCGGCCGGGTCACGGGCGTCCGCACGCCCGGCGGCGCGGTCAGGGCCCGGCGCGGGGTGATCGTCGGCTCCGGCGGGTTCGAGCACAGCGCGGCCATGCGCGCGGAGTTTCAGCGCCAGCCCATCGGCACGAGCTGGACCATCGGCGCCAAGGAGAACACGGGTGACGGCATCGAGGCCGGCGAGCGCGCCGGGGCCGCGCTCGACCTGATGGACGACGCCTGGTGGGGGCCGGTGATCCCGCTGCCCGACCAGCCGTACTTCTGCCTGGCCGAACGCACCCTGCCCGGCTGCGTCCTGGTCAACGGCAACGGCGTGCGCTTCGTCAACGAGGCCGCGCCCTACAGCGACGTCGTCCACGTCATGTACGACCGCAACACCCCGGCTGCGCCGCACATCCCCGCCTGGCTGATCGTCGACCAGAACTACCGCGACAAGTACCTGTTCCGGGACGTCGCGCCGCTGCTGCCGCTGCCGGACGCCTGGTTCGGCAGCGGCGCCGCGTACCAGGCGTGGACGATCGAGCAGCTGGCCCAGAAGATCGGCGTCCCGCAGGCCGCGCTGCGCGGCACGATCAACCGGTTCAACGGGTTCGCGGCGACCGGCAAGGACCTCGACTTCCACCGCGGCGACAGCGCCTACGACCGCTACTACGCCGACCCGCTGGTCAAGCCGAACCCGTGCCTGGCGCCGCTGTGGTTGCCGCCGTTCTACGCGTTCAAGATCGTCCCTGGGGACCTCGGCACCAAGGGCGGGATGCGCACGGACGCCCGCGCGCGGGTGCTGCGGGCGGACGGCTCGGTCATCCCCGGCCTGTACGCCGCCGGCAACGCCAGCGGAGCCGTCATGGGCCACAGCTACGCCGGCTCCGGCTCCACTCTCGGGCCCGCCATGACCTTCGGCTACGTCGCCGCCAACGATATCGCCGACACCCTCTAAAGCGATTGCCGTGGCTGGCCGCGGCCGAGCACCATGGCGGGATGCGCTTCTCGATCAACATCCCGAACTTCGGGGACTTCGCCGACCCCAGGACCGTCGCCTCGCTGGCCGTGGCGGCGGAGCAGGCGGGCTGGGACGCCCTGTTCGTCTGGGATCACGTCGTCCACGTCAAGAGCCGGCGGCGCGCGTTCGGCGACCCCTGGATGCTGCTCACGGCGGCGGCCATGGCGACCACCCGGATCAAGCTCGGCACCCTGGTCACCCCGGTCGCCCGGCGGCGGCCACAGCAGCTCGCCCGCCAGGTCGCCACGCTCGACGTGCTCAGCGGCGGGCGGGTGATCTTCGGTGCGGGGCTGGGCGGGCCGATCGAGGACGAGTACGGCAGCTTCGGCGAGCCCACCGACCCGGTGGAGCTCTCGGAGCGCCTCGACGAGGGGCTGGACCTGCTGGCCCGCTACTGGACCGGCGAGCCGGTCACCCACCACGGACGGCACTACCGGGCCGAGGACGTCGCCCTGCTGCCCCCGACCGTGCAGCGCCCCCGCCCGCCGGTCTGGATCGCCGGGTTCTGGCCGAACCGCAAGCCGATGCGCCGGGCCGCCCGCTGGGACGGCGCCGTCCCGCTGTTCGGCCCGGGCTCGCACGGCTACGGCCCGCCCGCCGACCAGGTCCGCGAGCTGGTGTCGTACGTCCGTGAGCATCGCCAGGACGACAGCCCCTTCGAGATCGTCGTCGGCGGCGCCAGCCCCGCCGGCGGCGCCAAGGCCCGCGACCTGCTCGGGCCGCTGCAGGAGGCCGGGGCCACCTGGTGGGACGAGCGGCAGCCCATCGACAGCCCCGACAACGAACGGCTCACACCCGTGCTGCGCCGCGTCGAGCAGGGCCCGCCGGCGGTCTAGGAAGTCTCAGCGGTCTGCCATGATTCAAGCGCAGTTAGTGATCACCGCTTGAAGGAGCTCCCCCCTTGGACCGCAGGCGCTTCCGCGGCGAGCTGCCGCCGCAGGCCTGCCCGGTGGCGGCCGCGCCTGACGAGGTGGCCGAGCTGGCCTGGCTCACCCTCGAGGAGGCCGAAGCGCACCCCGTCTGCCCGCCGTGGGTGCTGCGGAGCCTGCGACGCATGGCTTGACGCCCTCTACGGGCAGTCCGGCTCTGGATGGACGATGGCGAACTCGAGCCTGAGCGAATCGTCGGCGGGGAGGGCGATCGCCCGGGCCTCCGGGTTCGTCGCCCAGCAGTCGGGCAGCAGGAAGTAGCGCCGGTTCGAATGAAGCAGCAGGCGCAGGCCGAAGTACCGGTAACGGAACGTCGCGTTCGGGTCCGGCAGGGTGGTCTCGGTGATCCCCGGGCCCTCCAGGTAAAGACGCCGCGGCGCATAGACCACCGTGCTCGGCAGCATCCCCGGGTCCGCCCTGTACTGGTCGGCCACCTCTTGTCCCCGGCGCTGCGCGAAGTCGGCGACCGCCCACAACAGCAGGACCAGGAGAAGTGTCACGCAGACCGTGCGCTGGAGGATCTGGCCCGCGGGGGAGATGGTTTGCCGCGGGTTGAACCTGACGTACAGAGAGAAGGCGTACACCAGCACGAAGACGCCGAGTCCCAGGCAGATGGGCATGAAGATGGGCGGCAGTTCCCTCCAGCCGGCGATCCACATGATGCCTGCCCCGGCACAGGCGGCTCCGAGCACGGCCATCACCACAAGCGTCCGGGTCGTGGCGGTGCGATGACCGGCGAAGAAGCGGACCAGCCCCGCGTGCACCCAGGGCGCGACCAGGACCGCAAGCAGGACCCACACCAGCGGTTCGATGGCCAAGGAGGGGCTGCTCTGCACGTAGTCCTGGACGGACAGGCCCAGCATGCTCTGGTGCACGCCGAGGCGCCCGTACAGGGTGTTCCGGTACACCGCGCCGAAATACATCATGATCGCCGCGACGAGCGTGGTCGGCGCCACGATCTGGGCGAGGATGCCCCACACGCGAGCGAGGTCCTGACCGGCCTCGCCACCGTCGCCCGCGGATCTCACGACTCTCTCGAGGTGGGACCGCCGTTTTCCGGGTCCGGCGGCTCGGAGGTCCCTTCGTCAGGTGACCCGGTGGAGGTGCTGTCCTCCGTCGGCTTGGTGCCGGACTCCTCGGGCTGAGGCGTGGGTGTCTCCTGCTCGCCCGGCGGGGACCCGGTCGTGGTGGCCGTCGCGCACTCCGGGAGAGCACCGGGGTCGGGCGCCACCGCGCACGCGTCCCTGATGTAGTCGCTCGGAACGTGCCCGAGCTCCGTGAGGTGGTCAAGGGCCTCTCGCGCCCTGCTGGTGTCGCCTACGGCCATGGCGCTGACGAACTCCGTGTGGTACAGGAGATCCAGTGTTGGCGCGCGCAGCTCGGGGGGAAGAGCGTCGATCTCGCCCTTCGCCTCGTCCGTGAGACCGAGCGCCTTGCGGTGCCTTCCCAAGTTCGCGGTGGCCGCCGCCTCGCAGACCCGCGCGATGGCTCTTTCGCCGTCCGTGCTGCCGCGGTCGGACGCCACTTTCCCCATCTTGCCGGCTGCGGACTCGAATTGGCGGTTTCTGAGCATCGTCTGGCAGTCCACGCCCACCCGAGCCTCAGCCTTGGGGAAGTCCCCGCTGCCCTCGGTCTTGAGTGGCTGCATCGTGATGTCCGGGTTCGCCGGCGAGGCCGTCCTCGGGCCCGGCCCGACCTGGCCGGAGCCGGACCCGCCGGGTCCGCCGCTGCAACCGCCCGCCAGCGCCGCGGCGGCCGTGAGCACCGCCACCAAGGCCCTCGCCACCGGCTCCCCCCGATCCCTCGCTGGGGTCGTCATACCGCGCCGGGGCCCGCCCCACTCCGGGGCAACCTACGGATCACCGTGACCTGGCGAATTCTTGCCCGGGACGCGCCAGGGTGCTGACGCCGCACCGTGCCGAACTGCTCCAGCCGGTCGGCAAGCGACACCACCACACCGCCCTCGACGCACTCTCGCTAGACTCTCCTTCTCTTCGGAGCCAGGCAGCTGGAATCTCAGACGGCATGGGAGGGCAGAGCATGGCCGTGGCACCGGACGACGCCGCAGAGCGCGCCGCCGAAGGGCTGGCCATCGTGTGCGCGCACGTGGAGGAGATCCGCGCCGACCTCCGGAGCGGTTCACGCGGGGACGACGCCCCGCTGGAGCGCGTGCTGGCCACCGCACGGGCCGGCGAGGACATCGCCGGTCCACTCGACGCCCTGCACCTCGCCCTCCGAGCCGACGGAGACGCACTCGGCCTCAACGGGTACGACGAGGGCGGGACGCGCGCCATCCAGGCGGCCGGCATCACCGTCACCGACCCGGGCGAGGTGGTGTACCTGTGCCCGGACGGGCGGTGCGTCCGATACTGGTGGCCGGCGGGCGGCACGCCCGTTCCCCGGTGCACGATCAGTGGCGACGCCCTGCGCCGGGATCGGCTGTAGCAGGTGGTCGCCGACTTCCTGTCCGAGTTCGGCAAGAAGCTGGCCGAGCGGTGGTTCTCCCTGCTCGTGCTGCCCGGCGCGCTGTTCCTGGCCGTCGCCGTCGCGGCCCGCACCCTCGGCCACGCCCACGCCACCGACCTGCCCCGCTTGGCCGGCCAGGTCACCGCCTGGGCCGCCGGCCCGGCCGCCGGCGGCTGGCGCCAGGTCGTGCTGCTGGCCGCCATCCTGGCGGCCGCCGCGATGGCCGGGCTCGCCGCGCAGGGGCTGGGCGCCCTGGTCGAGCGGCTCACCTTGGCGGCCGGATGGCACAACTGGCCGGCTCCCTTACGGCTTTGCGCCGCCCGCCTCGTCGCCCGGCGCCTGCGCCGTTGGAACGCCGCCGCCACGCGGTGGCACCGCCTGCGGGAGGAGGCCGCCCGAGCGCGGGCACGAGGCCGGCGCGCCGACCCGGCCGCGCGCCGCGCCGCTCGCCGGGCCATGACGCGGGTCGCGCTCGAGCCGCCCGACCGGCCCACCTGGTGCGGCGACCGGCTCAACGCCGTGGCCGTCCGCCTGGAACGGGATCTGCACGTCGATGCGTCCGTCTGCTGGCCCCACCTGTGGCTGATCCTGCCGGACGCCACCCGCGCGGAGATCACCACCGCCCGCCAGGCACTCACCCGCGCCACCACGCTCACGGCCTGGGCCGCGCTGTACCTGACGCTGACCTGGTGGTGGTGGCCGGCCGCGGCGATCGGCGGCGTCCTCGCTCTCGCCGGCTGGCGCCGCGCCCGCGCCGCGGCCGACGCCTACGCCGTGCTGCTGGAGGCCGCCGCCCGTCTCCACATCCGCGACCTCGCCAACCAGCTCGGCCTGGACGCCGCCGCCTCGCCCGCGGACGCCGGCGAGGCACTCACCCGCTTCCTGGAGTCACCGCCACCCGCCGCCGGGAAGCCGTGAGGGACCGGCGCCCAGGCACGTGACGGGACAGGCCCCCGAGGACGACGCCGCTCATGGACCGGTGTGTACGAAGGGCGCCCACAGGCTGGGCCGGGCGCGATCCCTGTCCCGCAGTGCGCGTACGGCGTGGTGCAGTGCCAGCGCGGCCGTGTCAGGGCTGAAGGCGCCGTCGGTGAGCTGGTGCTGGCGGCTGTAGAAGTTCCTGGTGATGTCCGCCGCCGCGGCGTCCCACACCGCCCACAGCGTGCCGATGACGTGCCGCCAGCCGGCGTGGTGCAGCGCGGCGACCGTGGATATCGCTTCGTCGACGAGCGCGACGCCGCCCACGGCCGTCCAGCAGGCGGACACGAAGGCGAACTCGCCGTGGCCGGTGTGCTCCTGACCCAGCTCCGCGATCGTGAGAAACCCGTCCGCCAGGAGGAGCCCGCCCCGGAAGGGGTCCGTCAGATCCTGGGTGCCATGGCAGGCGACGTGCGCCCATCGGCAGGAGCCGAGCGCGTCGCGCACCGCCCGGCGCGACGCCTCCCTGCTCTGCAGGACGGTGAGCGCCTCCGCGCCGAACAGCCGCGCCAGCAGGTCGCGCTCCCGCAGGACGTGCGGCAGCGGCGCCTGGCCCGGCGTCGTGGGCATGGCCACCATCAGCAGGCCGTCGACCGCCGGTCGCGCCTGGGACGGGCGGGCGGCGCGGGCCCGCGTGAGCGCCCGGAGGGTCGGGGCGTACGACGAGACGACCCGGTCCATCACGCTGCAGACCGCGCCCGCATCGCCGCGATCGTGGTAGCCGGCCGCGTGCAGCGGCAGGAACGCCAGCGGGCCGGTCGGGCTCCACCACACCCGCGGCCAGTCTTCTCCTTCGGCCGGCGCGTGGGTGTGCCCCAGCGCGGTGAGGACCGGTTCGGCGACGGCGTCCCACAGCCACTCCAACGTGGCGGTGATGGTCCGCTCGAACTCCGCCCGCGCGGCCCGGTCCTGGTGCGCCTGCTCATGGCGCCGCAACGCCGTCAAGTAGCCGTTGGCTCGTTCGACCGTGTCCTCGGCGGTGAGCGAGGGCAGCGGAACGACACGAACGCCCTCGGCGGTGACGGCCAGCGCGTCGCAGCGCCACGGGCTCACGTTGATCACCACTACCGGCCCGTCCGACCCGGCGGCGGGGAGCCGGTCCGCGCCGCGGTGCCGGAGGAAGTCCTCGGACCCGGGCAGCGTCCGGGCCTGGGCCACCAGGTCCTCCCACTCCTGGGCCAGGGCCAGTTGCCGGTCGACCGCCCGGTCCGACCACGCCGGGGCCACGCCGGCGACGCCGGCTCCATCCCCGAACCGGTCAGCGACGCCCGCTCCGTCCCCGAACCTGCCGGCGGCGCCGGCAGGGGCGTCCAGCGCTGCTCTGACCTCTTGAAGCCGCCGGGCGAGGTCCGGAACGCTCGTGGCCAGCGCCGACAGGTCGGTGTGCGTCTGCAGCAGCTGCGACCACAGCACCCCACGGCCCTGTTCCAGCAGATCGAGGGCCTGCTGGGGCTGTCCGGCGGCGATCGCGCAGGCGGCCGCCGCGCTGCCCAGCCCGTTCCACTCGGCCAGGAAGTGCTCCCGGTCGGTGCGGCCCGCCCCGCGCCAGGCCACCAGCGGCAGCAGTTCCACGGCCGTCGAGTGGGCGGCCAGCGCCTCGGGCCAGCGTTCCAGCGAGGCCGCGAACGTGCCCCAGTTGCCGGCCGCCGCGATCCGGTCCGACAAGGGGGCCACGCCCGCGCAGGCGACCTCGCGCCACAAGCTGATCGCCGCTTCGGCGTCGGCGGGGACGTCGGTGCGCCGGAACCGGATGGCCAGCGCTTCCCCCAGGAGGCCCCGGGCCGGCGCCCAGTGCGGCGTGCCTTCCCGCGCCAGCCGCGCCGCCTCCTCGAGGATCCGGACGGCTTCGTCGCAGCGGTCCGGAGCGTCGTCGAACTGCAGCCCCCGTATCAGCGCTCCGGCGAGATTGGCCAGCATCACGACACGCTCGGCGTGGTCGGCAGGGCAGGCGGCGATCGCCTGCCGGAGAAGGTCGATGGCGCGCTCGAGATCGGCCCGGTCGCGGCGGTGGTCGAACCGCGTCAGCAGGGTGGAGGCGAGGTGCTGCTGGTAGATCATCCGCTTCGGGCGGTCGGCGATGACCCGCAACGACTCCAGCGCGGTCACCAGCGCCTCATCCAGATCCTCCGCTCGCCTGGCCAGGCGAAACCGGGCGACCAGTGCGATGGAGAGGTTGTGCAGGAAATCAACCTTGGCGGCGTTGGCGTCCGGCGTGGTGTGCACCGCCTGCCGCAGGGCGTCGATCGCCTCGTCCAGGTCGGCCGACGCGCCCGTCCTGGAGAGCCGGCCGGCGGTGTGGTCGAACCGGCTGCGCAGCGCGTTGGCCAGGTCGGACAGGTACCGGGGTTTGCCCGGATGGTCGTCCTCGATGTCGTCGAGGGCCGCGCGCAGTTCCTGGATGGCCTCGTTCAGGTCGTCCAGCTCTTCTGCCCATATGAAGCGGTGGCGCAGCGCGTTCCCCAGGTTCCGGCGCGCTTCCATGCGTGGGAATTCTTCGGAGTCGGTCGCCACGGCCGCCCGAGCGGCGGCTACGGCGTCGTTCATGTCCGCTTCGACGCCGAGCCGCTCGAACCGCCGGGTCAGCGCGTAGCTCAGGTTGTACGACAGCACGCACCGCTCGGGATGCCCGGTTGGAATGATCGCCGACGCCTCCTGGAGCAGGCCGACGGCCTGCTCGAGATCTTCCAGATCGTCGAGCCAGTCGTAGCGGCGGTTGAGGAACAAGGCGAGGTTGCTCTGCATGAAGGCCCGTTGGACGTCGTCCCTGGAGGCCCGCACCGCCTCTTCGGCGGTCCGCACGGCCAGGTGGAGGTCGTTGACGTCGCTGGAGACCTCGAAACGCACCGCCAGGTCGTTGCAGAGGCCGGCCAGGATGTCCGCGCGGTCCGGGTGTCCCTCCGGCATGGCCTGGACGACCAGTCGAAGGATCTCGATGGCCTCGCTCTGATGCGCCGTGTCGCCGGTGCGGATGCCCAGAGCGCGTAATGCGCGGCTGAGGCCGACAAGGAGTTCCGTGCGGCGCGGGTGGTCCGGCGGAAGGGCGGCCAGACCCTCGCGGCCGGCACGGACGCCCTGGTCCAGGTCGTCCAGGTCGTCGGTTCGCTCGAACCGCGTGAGCAGCGTCACATGGAGATTCAGCAGCACCCCCGGCCGGTCGGGATGGGCCGGCCGGACGGTCCGCGCCGCTTCTCCCGCCGCCCATACCGCCTGGTCCAGATCGTCGGCCTCACCGGTGTTCCCGAAACGGTGGAGCAGCAGGGTGCACAGGCCGGCCAGGATCTCGATGCGGTAGTCGTCACCGGGGGGAAGCCGGTCGACCTCGCGGCGCATCATGGTGATCACCGAGCCGAGGACCATCGGGTCCTTCAACTGCTCGGTGATGTCCGGCGGAAGCCCCGACTCTTGGACCTCCAACCGCGGGCGCTCCTTGTTCCTGGCACGTCGCCACCGCATGGGCACACCCCCGCTCCGGTCGAGTGGATACCGCAGTCAAGCACGGCGGATCGGCGTTCCGCAGGCGTCTCGCCCGATGTTCTGCGTCGACTCTCCGGACAGGCCCGTCTAGCCAGGTAACTCACTAGTACGTACATTAGAGGCGCGGCGCACCTGTCCCATCTGCTGGAGAGGAAGAAATGATGGCCTCGTTCCTGACCGGGCTGGTCGGCTCGGGCATCGGCCCCTCGCTCAGCCCGCCGCTGCACGAGCGGGAGGCCGTCCACCACGGGCTGCACTACGTCTACCGGCTGCTCGACATCGACCGGCTCGGGCTGGACGTGGGGGAGCTGGTACGCACCGCGCGCCGCCTCGGCTACGACGGGCTCAACATCACCCACCCGTGCAAGCAGACCGTCATCCCGCATTTGGACGACCTGTCGCCGGACGCCCGCATGCTCGGCGCGGTCAACACCGTCGTCTTCGACGGCGAGCGCGCCATCGGGCACAACACCGACTGGACGGGGTTCGCCGAGTCGTTCGCCCGCGGCCTGCCCGAAGCCCCCACCCGCCGGGTGGCGCAGCTCGGCGCGGGCGGCGCCGGCGCGGCTGTGGCGCACGCGCTGCTCACCCTGGGCGCCGACCGGGTCACGGTCGTCGACGCCGACCACGCCCGGGCGGTGCGGCTGGCGGCCGAGCTGGCCGCCCGCTTCGGCGCCGGGCGGGCGCGCGCCGCCACCCGCGACGACCTGCCGTCGCTGCTGGCCGAGGCCGACGGGCTGGTGCACGCCACGCCCACCGGCATGGCACACCATCCCGGGCTGCCGCTGCCCGCGTCGCTGCTGCATCCCGGTCTGTGGGTGGCGGACATCGTGTACCGGCCGCTGGAGACCGAGCTGCTCAAGCAGGCGCGGGCGCTGGGCTGCCGGACGCTGGACGGCGGCGGCATGGTCGTCTTCCAGGCTGCGCACGCCTTCCGCCTGTTCACCGGCCGCGAGCCCGACGCCGAACGCATGCTGGCCCACCTGACCGACCTGGTGACCGTCTGAGGAGGAGACGTGCGCAAGTCCATCGCCACCGTGTCGGTGAGCGGCACCCTGACCGAGAAGCTCGACGCCATCGCCGCCGCCGGGTTCGACGGCGTGGAGATCTTCGAGAACGACCTGCTCACCTGCCCGCTGCCACCCGAGGAGATCCGGGCCCGCGCCGCCGGCCTCGGGCTCGGCATCGACCTCTACCAGCCGTTCCGCGACTTCGAGGCGGTCCCGGCCGACCTGCTGGCACGCAACCTGCGCCGGGCCGAGCACAAGTTCCGCGTCATGGAGCGCCTCGGCGCCGACCTGCTGCTGGTCTGCTCCAACGTCTCGCCCCAGGCGATCGGCGACGACGAACTCGCGGCCGCCCAGTTGCGGCTGCTGGCCGAACGGGCCGCCGAGCACGGGATCCGCATCGCGTACGAGGCCCTGGCCTGGGGGCGGCACGTCAACGAGTACCTGCACGCCTGGCGCCTCGTCCGCATGGCCGACCACCCGAACCTGGGCACCTGCCTGGACAGCTTCCACATCCTCTCGCGCGGCTCCGACCCGATCGGCATCGAGGCCGTCCCCGGCGAGAAGATCTTCTTTCTCCAGCTCGCCGACGCGCCGCTGCTGGCCATGGACGTGCTGCAGTGGAGCCGCCACTACCGCTGCTTCCCCGGCCAGGGCAACTTCGACGTGGCCGGGCTGGTGCGCCACGCGCTGAACGCCGGCTACGCCGGGCCGCTGTCGCTGGAGGTGTTCAACGACCACTTCCGCCAGGCCGACACCGGGCGCACGGCCCGCGACGGCATGCGCTCGCTGCTCGCCCTGGAAGACACCCTGTACGGGGCCGCGCACCCGGCCGTGCCCACCGGCTTCGCCTTCGCCGAACTGGCCGACACCGGGGCACTTCCCGGCGTGCTGACCGCGCTCGGCTTCGCGCGTACCGGGACACATCCCACGAAACCGGTCGAGCTGTGGGAGCAGGGCGGTGCGCGGCTGCTGCTCAACGCCACCGGTGGGGACCCCGCGCTCGTCGCCATCGGGCTCGACAGCCCCGACCCCGGCGGGGCGGTCAAGCACGCCGAGTTGCTGCTGTCGCCCGTGCTGCCACGCGAGCGCGCCCCCAGGGAAGCGCGCCTGGACGCCGTCGCCGCCCCCGACGGCACCCAGATCTTCTTCTGCGACTCGGCCTGGCTCGACGACTTCGCCCCCTCGGGGCCGGTTCCCGGCGAGATCAACGGGATCGACCACGTGGCGCTGACCCAGCCGTGGCACCAGTTCGACGAGGCGGAGCTGTTCTACCGCAGCGTGCTCGGGCTGAGCCCGCAGGAGAGCCTGGAGGTGCCCGACCCGTACGGGCTGCTGCGCAGCAAGGCCATGTCCGACCCCGACGGGCGCGTACGGATGGTCATCAACCTCGCCCAGGTCGGCGCGAAAGACCTCCCCTGGCAGCACGTCGCGCTCGCCTGCGCCGACGTCGTGGCCATCGCCCGCCGCCTGCGCGCCGAGCACCCGGACCTGCTGCTGCCCATCCCCGCCAACTACTACGACGACCTGCAGGCCCGCCACGACGACGTCGATCCCGAGCTCAGAGAGCTGGGCGTGCTGTACGACCGCGACGAGCACGGCGAGTTCCTGCACCTGTACACCGTCACCGTGGGCCGCGTCTTCTTCGAGATCGTCCAGCGCACGGGCGGCTACCAGGGATACGGCGCCGCGAACGCCCCCATCCGCCTCGCCATCCAGCACGCCGGACCTCACTAAGATGACCGAATGACCTCCCAACCCGTCGCCTCGGAACGCCAGCGGGACGCCGACCGCACCAAGGCGGAGATCCTCAAGGTGGCTCAGCAGGAGTTCGCGCGGCACGGGTACGCGGGCGCGCGCGTGGACGAGATCGCCGCGCAGATGCGCACCACCAAGCGCATGATCTACTACTACTTCGGCAGCAAGGAACGCCTCTACATCGCGGTCCTGGAGAAGGCCTACACCGAGGTGCGCGCGATGGAGCGCACGATCGACGTCGAGCACCTGGCCCCGGTGGAGGCCATCCGCACCCTGGCCGAGCTGACCTTCGACCACCACGACGCGCACCGCGACTTCATCAAGCTCGTCGCCATCGAGAACGTCCACCAGGCCGAGCACATCCGCAAGTCCGAGGTCCTGGCCAACCTCGGCACGCCGGTGCTCGACGTCATCTCGCGCATCCTGGACGCCGGGCAGGCATCCGGGGAGTTCGTGACCGACGCGGACGCGATCGACGTGCACATGATGATCAGCTCGTTCTGCTTCTTCCGCGTGGCCAACCAGCACACCTTCGGCGCGCTGTTCGGGCGCGACATGACCGCGCCGGAGCACCGCGCCAGGCTGCGCCGGATGGTGGGGGAGATGATCGTCGCCTACCTGCGCGGCCCTGCCTGATTACCGGGCCTGACCATCGGGCCTGACCACTGGGCCTGGGCGCCGTCCTGCCGGTAACCGATTGGCAACGCCCTTGTAATGTACGAACCAGTGAGTTAGTTTCCTGCCACTGCTCTATCCCATTCCCCCGTGAGGAGCATATCGTGACGGTGCAGGGCAAACCTCGCAAAGCGGCCATTGCTGCCTGGATCGGCAGTGCCTTGGAGTACTACGACTTCTTCATCTACGGCACCGCCGCCGCCCTGGTGTTCAGCAAGATCTTCTTCCCGTCCAGCTCGCCGGCCACGGGGACGCTGCTGGCGCTGGCCACCTTCGGCGTCGGCTACCTGGCCAGGCCGGTCGGAGCCTTCGTCCTCGGGCACGTGGGCGACAAGTTCGGCCGCAAGAAGGTCCTGGTCGCCACGCTCGTCATGATGGGCGCCTCGACGTTCCTGGTGGGCTGCCTGCCCACGTACGACCAGGTCGGCCTGCTCGCGCCGGTCCTGCTCGTGGTCCTTCGCCTGATGCAGGGCTTCTCGGTCTCCGGCGAGCAGGCGGGCGCGAACTCCATGACGCTCGAGCACGCCCCCGAGACCCGCCGGGCCTACTACACCAGCTTCACGCTCAACGGCACCCAGGCCGGGCAGATCATCGCCACCGCGATCTTCCTCCCGATCGCCGCGCTGCCCGAGGAGCAGCTGCTGAGCTGGGGCTGGCGGGTGCCGTTCTGGCTGAGCATCGTGGTGGCCGCGGTGGGGCTGGTCATCCGGCGCACGCTCGAGGAGACGCCCGCCTTCGAGCAGGAGGTGGCGACCAACAACGTGGCCAGGATGCCGCTGGCCGTGCTCTTCCGCGAGCAGTGGCGGGATGTGCTGCGGGTGGTCGTGGCCGCGGTCATCGCCTCGGTCAGCACGATCTTCACCGTCCACGCCCTGTCGTACGCCGTCAACACCATGCACCTGGAGCGCGGGCCGATGCTCTGGGTGGGCGTGCTGGCCAACGTCGCCGCCGTGATCACCATCCCGTTGTGGGGTTCCCTGTCGGACCGGATCGGCCGCAAGCCGGTCTTCATCGGCGGCTCGCTGGGCTGCGCGGTGCTGATGTTCGGCTACCTGTGGTCGATCTCCATCGGCAGCTACGCCCTGATCTTCGTCGCGGGCATCCTGATGTTCGGCGTCGTGCACAGCGCCACCAGCGGCGTCTGGCCGTCCTTCTATGGCGAGATGTTCACCACCCGGGTCCGCCTGTCGGGCATGGCGATCGGCACCCAGATCGGCTTCGCCATCGCCGGCTTCGCGCCGACCGTGGCCACCGCGGTGGCGGGCACGGGCCCGGAGAGCTGGCTGGGCGTGTCGCTCATCACCGCCGTGCTGTGCCTGGTCAACGTGGCCGCCGTGGCGACTGCCCGGGAGACCTACCGGGTGCCCACCGAGCAGCTCGGGCTCAAGGACCGGGTGCCGGCGTGACCGGCTTCCGCGTGTACGCCCTGCGTTACGCCGAGCGCGACGCCCGGCGCGGCGAGCACTTCCACGGCCACGACACCAGGGGAGCGGAGCCGCATCCCACCGCCTACTACATCTGGCTGGCCGTCAACGACGAGCACACGGTCGTCATCGACACCGGCATCGCCCGGGCGCGGGCCGAGCGCGCCCCGGGACTGCGCTACCTGTCCTCGCCCGTGGCGGCGCTGGCCCGGCTGGACGTGGCCCCGGACGCCGTCGACCACGTGGTACTCACCCACCTGCACTACGACCACACCGGCACCGCCAAGGAGTTCACCTCGGCCCGCTACGTGCTCCAGCGCGCCGAGCTCGACTACTGGACGGGCCCCTGGGCCGAGCGCATCGAGGGTGCCTTTGACCGTAACTTCTTGCACTCACTCGGCCACTGTGGGTATGGTTCGAGTGATCGAACGGGAAGGCGATAGCCAAGCCCATCGGGAGATCGTGTCCTTGTCGGTACAGCTAGGCCGCCGGAACGGCGGTGACAGCGCGTGGAGACTCGGGGTTGCCCGGGTCGGTGAAGCGCGAACCCCCGCACTTCAGGGTGACGGGAAGAACCTCCACTGTTAACGGTGGAGAGGAGTTCAAGAGAACATCGAGGGCGACCGCCCCTTCCCGATCCTGCACAGCATGACCGGCATGTACGGCGCGTTCGACCGGATCAAGGAGCTGGCCGACGGCCCTGACCTGGTGGTCGCCGGCCACGACCCGGAGGTGCTCAAGCGCTTCCCCCTGCTGGAGCCCGGCATCGCGGTGATCGCCGGCTGACGCCCCTCACAGGCCGAGGTAGATGTGCCGGACCTGGGGATCGTCGCGGAGCTCGGCCGAGGTGCCGGTGGCGGCGATCTCGCCGTTCTCCATCACCAGGCAGGTCGTGGTGACATCGAACGTCAGCTTGGCGTTCTGCTCGACCAGCAGGATGGCCAGCCCGTCGGCGTTGAGCCGCTTGAGCACGCCGGCGATCTCGGCCACGAGGATCGGCGACAGGCCCATCGAGGGCTCGTCAAGCAGCATCACCTTGGGACGGCACATCAGCGCCCGCCCCACGGCCAGCATCTGCTGCTGGCCGCCGGACAGCGCGCCGGCCAGCCGCCGGCGCATCTCGCGCAGCACCGGGAAGACCTCGTACACCTCGTCGAGGGGCGTGCGCTTCCAATGAGTGGTGTACGCGCCGAGCAGCAGGTTCTTCTCCACGCTCAGACCGGGGAAGATGTGCCGCCCCTCGGGCACGTAGCCGATGCCGTGCCGCACCAGGGTGTGGGCGGGTGCGCGCAGGAGGTCGTGCTCGCCGAAGCGGATGGCGCCGGCCTGCCTGGGCGCGAGGCCCATGATGGCCTTGAGCGTGGAGGTCTTGCCCGCGCCGTTGGCGCCGATGACGCCGAGCGACTGGCCCGGTTCGACGGTGAAGGAGACGTTGTGGGCGGCCCGTACGCCGCCGTAGTGGACCGAGAGGTTCTCGACGGTGAGCGTGCTCATCGGGAGGCCTCCTCAGCGGTGGGGGCGGTCATCGAGTCGCCGAGGTAGGCGGCGACGACGTCGGGGTGCACGGCCACGTCGGCCGGCGGGCCGTCGGCGATGACGCGGCCCCCTGACAGGACGGTGACCTGTTCGCACAGCGACATGACCAGGCCCATGTTGTGTTCGATGATCACGACGGTCACTCCGGAGTCCCTGATGGAGCGGACGATCTCGCCCAGCCGGCGCACCTCCTCGCCGTTGAGCCCGGCGGCCGGCTCGTCCAGCAGGAGCAGGTTCGGGGCCATGGCCATGGCCCGGGCCAGCTCGATGCGCCGCTGGATGCCGTACGGCAGCGAGCGCGGCTCGGCGTCGGCGACCTCGGCGAGCCCGAACCGATCGACGATCTCCTCGGCCCGGGCGCGCAGCGCCCGCTCGTAGCCCAGCACCTTCCAGGGCAGGCCGGGGTAGCGCCAGATCCAGGCGGTCGGGGTGCGGTCCAGGCCGACGAGGAGGTTCTCGCGCACGCTGAGGTCTTCGAAGAGGCGCAGGTTCTGAAAGGTTCTCGCCACGCCGAGCTGCGACAGCCGGTACGGCGCCGCCCCCGTCACATCGTGCCCCCGCAGCCGCACCGAGCCCTGGGTGGGCGGGTAGAAGCCGCTGATCACGTTGAACAGCGTGGTCTTGCCCGAGCCGTTGGGCCCCACGATGCCGCGGATCTGCCCGGCCGGCACGGTCAGCGACACCCCGTCGAGCGCGACCAGCCCCTTGAAGCGCCTGGTGACCTCCCGGACCTCCAGCACGTCCCCCTCCGACGCGACAGCCGCGGCCTCGTACGGGCGGAAGGCGCCGAGCTGGGCACGCGAGCCGTCACGCCGCCGCCGCAGGAGCTGCCGGGGCAGGCCCGCCAGGCCCTTGGGCGCGAACACCACCACGAGCACGACCACCAGGCCGTAGCCGAGCTGGGCGTAGGCGGAGGCGTCCAGCAGCGCCTCCCTGACCAGGGCGAGCGCGACCGCGCCGACGACGCAGCCGAGGATGCTGCTGCGGCCGCCGATGATCACCATGGCCAGGAGGAGGAACATGTTGGCGATGTTGAACGACTCGGGCGCGACGAAGCGGATGAGCCCGGCGTACAGGACGCCCGCGACGCCGCCGTACAGGCCGGACAGCACGAAGGCGGTCATGCGCAGCAGCGGGATCTCCGCGCCCAGCGCGCCGGCGGCCAGGTCGTCGTCGCGCATGGCGCGTAGCCTGCGGCCCAGCGGCGAGTGGGTGACCAGCAGGGCGAAGGCCAGGGCGAGGGCGAAGACGATCAGTTCGACGTAGTAGAAGAGGTAGCCGCTGGACAGGTCGATGCCGAACATGGGCGGCACCGGGATGTCGCTGATGCCCTCGGCCCGGCCCGCGACGGTGGCGTTGGTGACCCAGTTGGTGAAGGCCAGCGCCAGGCCGAGCGTCACGATGCCCAGGTAGTGCGACTGCATGCGCAGTGCGGGAACCCCCACGAGCGCGCCGAACACCACGGCGGCCAGCACCGCCAGGAGCGCCGCGGTCCAGAAGCCGAGCCCGGCCTGCGTGGTGAGGATGGCGACGGTGTAGGCGCCGACGCCGAAGAAGGCGACCTGGGCCAGGTTGATCTGCCCGGCCACGCCCATGGTGAGCCCGAGGCCGATGGCCAGGATCGCGAAGATGATCGCCACGTCGGTGACGTGCATCGAGTAGCCGCCCAGGCCGTAGGGCAGCAGCCAGGCGGCCACGGCGACCGGGACGAGCCAGGCCAGACGTCTCATGCGCGGTTCACCGTCGCCTCTCCGAAGATGCCGGTCGGGCGGATCATCACCACGACGGCGAACACCAGGAACGTCACCAGCTCCGAATACTCCTGGAAGTTGCCCGCGGCGAAGGAGTCGAGCAGTCCGAAGGCCAGGCCGCCGACGATCGCGCCCGGCATGCTGCCGAAGCCGCCGAGCATGGCCGCGGCGAAGCCTTTGATGCCCAGGGTGCCGCCCATGGTCGGGTTGACGTACAGCATGGGCCCGACCAGGCTGCCGGCCAGCGCCGCCAGGCCGGCGCCGATGGCGAAGGCCATGGCGTTGCTGCGGCCGACGTGGATGCCGACCGCGGTGGCCGCCTCGTGGTCCATGGCGACCGCCTGCATGGCCGCGCCGCGCTTGGTGCGCTGCAGGAACAGCGCGAGCAGCCCGGTCGCGGCCGCCGCGACCGCGATCACCAGCACGTTGTAGGTGGGGATGCGGACGCCGGCCAGGTCGATCGGCTCGGTGGCGACGGGGGAGGGCACGGCGTGGCCGGTGGCGCCCCAGACGAGGACCGCCCCCGCCTCGAGCACGGCGCCGAAGCCGATCGTGCCGATGAGCATCAGCGTGAAGTCCTTGTTCTCCAGCGGGCGCAGGAAGCGCTCGATCACCAGGCCGATGAGCCCGGTGACCGCGATGGCCACGACGATCGCGACCGCGAAGGGCAGCTCGGTGGCCAGGTAGAAGGTGGAGGCGGCGTACGCGCCGATCATCACGACGCTGCCGTGGGCGAAGTTGACCAGGCCCATCGTGCGGTAGACGATCGAGAACCCCATCGCCACCAGCGCGTACACCGCTCCGAACGTGACCCCGCCGATCAGGGTCTGGAGGAATACCTGCACGTCAGCTCGCGGCCTCGGGCACGACCTTGCCGTCCTTGACCAGGCCGATCTTGGTGGTGTGGATGCCGACGCCGTTGGCGTCGTAGTCGTAGTCGCCCAGCAGCCCGGCGCGCTTGACGCCGCGGATGGCGTCGGCGAGCTTCTGCCCGCCCTGGCCGTCGGTCTGCTTGAGCGCCTCGATGAGGATCGACGCCCCGTCGTACGCCTTGGCGACGTGCATGCGGGCCTCCTCGTTGTAGGCGGCCTTGTACTTGGCGGCGAACGCCTTGATCGCGTCGCTGGCCTCGTTGCTCAGGTAGGGAGAGCTGACGACGGAGCCCTCGGCGTTCTTCGGCCCGGCCGTGGTGGCGTAGACGTCGGTGCCGATGGGGGCGCCGCCCGCGAAGACCGCCTTGAGTCCCAGCTCGCGGGCCTGCTTGGCGATCAGCCCCGACTGCACTTCCTCGGCGCCGATGAACAGCACCTCCGGGTCCTTCTCGCGGATCTTGGCGAGGTTGGCGTTGAAGTCCTTCTGGTCGGGGGTGACCACCTCGTCGGCCAGCGGGGTGACGTTCCTGGTCTTGAGGGCGTTGCGGAATGCGTCGTGCTCGCCGCTGCCGTACGCGCCGTTGTTGCTGATCAGCGCGATCTTCTTCTGCCCCTTGTCGTCGACGAGGTACTTGGCGAGCGTCTCGTCGAAGGTGACGCTGGTCGGCGCGTTGAGGAACAGGAACGGGCTCTTCAGCTCGGCGAGCTTGGGCGACTGGCCCGAGGTGATGTTCGGGATCTCGGCGTCCTTGAGTATGGGGGCCATGGCCAGGGTGACGGCGCTCTCCGCGGTGCCGAGCATGGCGAGGTAGCCCTCGCCGGCGATCTTCCTGGCCAGGTTGGTGCCGACGGTGGGGTCGCCCTGGCTGTCGAACAGGTCGAGCTGGATCTGCCGCCCGTTGACGCCGCCGGCCTTGTTGGCCTCGTCGATGGCCAGCTTCACGCCCTTGTGCTCCCACTGGCCGAGCGAGCTGAGCTGGCCGCTCTGGGCGTTGACGTTCGCGATCTTGAAGGGGCCCGTGGCGCCTGCTCCGGATTCGGCCTGCTGTCCGGGCGGGGCACAGGCGGCGAGCAGGATGAACGCGGCCGCGACGGCGGGAAATCGCACGATTCACCTCGGGGGGTAGGTGAGAGTTAATTCACGGACTAGTACGTTCGTTATAGCCCCCCGCCGGTGGCCGAGGAAATACCGAACGCACAACGTTTTCAGTCGGAGAACAGCCCCTGATGGATGTCCTTGATGTTCCAGTGCCCGGGGTCGGCACCGGTTCGTTCACCATCGGGACGTCGATGACGGTGGGCCGCCGATGCCCATAAGCATCTTATATAAGTCGCGATATAATTCGCGGAGTGAACGACATCCCTGACGAGCTGGACGTGGACGCCTTCGCCACGGCGATCGAGAACTTCAACCGCTTCTACATCCGCCTCCCGACACTGGAGAAGTTGTCGTTCACGACGCTGTCGGTGCTGGACACCCTCGCCTCCGGCGGCAGCCCGATGCGGCTGACCGACCTGACCAAGACCGAGCAGGTCAGCCAGCCCGCCATCACCCAGCTGGTCACCCGGCTGGAGCGGGACGGGCTGGTGGAGCGCCGCCCCGACCCGAGCGACGGGCGCGCCGTCCTCATCCACATCACCGAGGCCGGCCGCCGGATCGGCCGCTCCCGCTACGACGACCGCATCCGCCACCTGGCCCCGCTGGTCGCCCAGCTGACCGCCGATCAGCGACGGGCGATCGCCGACGCGCTGCCCGCCCTGACCCGCCTCGCCGAGCTCGGACGCGCCCAGCGGTCCGGCTGACTCCCTCGGCAGGCGCGCGGCGCCGTCTAGTCCCCGTACGCCGGTGACCGGTACGTCGAGCTGCCTCGGTGATCCACCGCCGTCATAGGTCGGCCTCGGCGTACTGCGCCACGCCCTCGCCGAATGACCAGTCGATCGACTGGTTCTCGCTGATCGAGACGAACACGTTCCGCGGCTCGGTGCCCGCGTACTCCTCGGCGAGATCGGCGATCCTGCGGTAGAGAGCCTGCTTCTGGGCCGCCGTACGTCCGGAGCGCATGGTGATGGCGACGAACACGAGGTCGTCGTCCCGGTGCACGCCGAGGTAGCCGGCGTCGTAGCGGAGCAGGTGATGCGTGCCGTCGTGGCTGGTGAGCACCTGGAACCTGTCGTCCTGCGGAATGCCGATGGCGTCGACCAGGGCGTCGTGTACGGCCCGGCCCAGGGCGTCCAACCGCTTCTCGTCTGCCCGGACCGCGTCAATACGAACAAAGGGCATTATTTCGTCCTTTCGAGTGATTCAGCGAACATGTCCGGCGAGCAGGCCGAGCGCGCCGTCAACGGCCTGCGCGTACACCTCCGCGTCGCCGGCGGCGCGGGCCAGCACGTACCCGCCCTGCAGCACGGCGACGAGCGCGGTGGCGGTGGCCGCCGGGTCGAGCGCGGTGTGCACCTCGCCCTCGGCCCGTGCTTCCGCGAGGACCCCGGCGAGCCGGGTGCGCAACCAGGCGAAGGTCTCCTCGACCGGACGGCGCAGCTCGGCATCGGCCATCACGTCCGGGTCCTGGGTGAGGCGGCCGACCGGGCAGCCACGCAGGGCGTCCCGTTCCCGGCGCAGGTAAGCGGTGATCCGCTGGATGGGGGTCCCGGAGCCGGAGAACTCCGCCTCCGCGCGGGCGCGCATGTCGTCGGCGCTGCGGGCGATCGCGGCCAGCGCCAGTTCGGGCTTGCCGCGGAAGTGGTGGTACATGCTGCCCTGGCCCGCCCCGGAGCGCTGCTGGATCGCCTTGGGCGAGGTGCCTACGTATCCGCGCTCCCACAGCAGCTCGCGGGTGCTCTCGATCAGCCGTTCTCTCATGTCCACGATCACGAGCGTACATACTAGTAGGTACAGAGGCAACCTCGAGATAGTACGACAGGCATCGAAGTTTGACAACGATCGTCCTATGCGCTTCAGTAGGTCGCGTTCACAGGCGAGCGAAGGATGGGTGGCATGGCAAGGACCGTGCGGTTCCACGAGATCGGCGGGCCCGGGGTGATGCGGCTGGAGGACCTGGAGACGGGCGAGCCGGGGCCGGGCGAGGTGCGGATCCGGGTGGACGCGATCGGGGTCAACAGGGCGGAGGCGCTCTTCCGGAGCGGCCACTACATCGAGCCGGTCAAGGAACTGCCCGCCAGGCTCGGCTCCGAGGCTGCCGGGGTGATCGAGGCGGTCGGCCCGGAGGTGACCGGGTTCGAGGTGGGGCAGGCGGTCAGTGTCGTGCCGTCCTTCTCGTACAACGACTACGGCATGTACGCCGAACGGGCGATCGCGCCGGCGTCCGCGCTCCTGCATCGCCCCGACGAGGTGGACGCGGTGTCCGGCGCGGCGGTGTGGATGCCCTACCTCACCGCGTACGGCGCGATGGTCGAGGTGGGCGGGATGCGGGCGGGCGACGTGGCGGTGCTGAACGCGGCCTCAAGCAGCGTCGGCCTGGCCGCGATCCACACGGCCAACCGCGTGGGCGCCACGCCGATCGCCGTCACCCGCACCCGCGCCAAGAGGCAGCGGCTGCTCGAGGAGGGCGCGGCCGAGGTCATCGTCTCCGAGGAGGAGGACGTGGCGGGACGCGTGCTGGCGCTGACCGGCGGCAGAGGAGCCGAGTACGTCTTCGACGCCGTCGCCGGGCCGGGCGTGGTGGATCTGGCCCGGGCCGTGGCCCCCGATGGGACGTTGTTCCTGTGGGGTGCGCAGAGCGGGCAGCCGACGCCTTATCCGGGGTTCGAGCTGGGCATGCCCGCCCTGAACATGCGCACGTACACGGTGCACGAGATCACCAAGGATCCCGAGCGGATGCGCCGCGCCGCGGCGTCCGTCGCCTCGGGCCTGCGTGCCGGGGCGTTCCGTCCCGTGGTGGATCGCCTGTTCCCGCTGGAGGAGATCGTGCGGGCACACCGGCACATGGAGTCCAACACCCAGTTCGGCAAGATCGTGGTCACCGTGGCCCACTGATCACTGCGCTCACTCATCACTCTGACCCGGTCTCCAGCCAAGCCTCTGGGCCCACGCGTCAGCGCGGCGAAGAATGTCCCAGACGTACGGCTCCTTGGCCTCGACGTACTTCTGGCGCTCGTCGCGGGACTCCTCCGCACACCGCCGTTTCACCCTCGCGAACTCGGCCGTGTCGCCTGGGTGGGCACGCAGAAAGTCGCGCATCAGCAGGGGCAACTGCTGCGAGAAACTCCCATGTTCGCGCACGTGGACATGGGTCCGGCGGGTGCCGGGCGCCTCTCGGAAGTAACGCTTGGTCAACTCGGGATTGCCCGCTCGGTACACCAGGCCGAGGTGTTCCAGCGGGGTCCTGAACGCTTCGAGCGGGTCGAAGGAGCGCACCGCGATCTGAATGTCGATCACCGGCTTGGCGGCCAGGCCGGGAACCGAGGTCGACCCGATGTGATCGATCCGGACCGCGACGTCGCCGAGCGCCGCACGCAACGCCTCACCCAGCCGGGCGAACTCCATCGGCCAGCCCGGGTCGTAGTCCACGATCTCGACGAGGTCTCCCATACGCCAATTGTGCTAGATGTTCTTTCGGGCTATGAGCACTTGCAGAGCCACCGGTTCGACGAATCGCCCACTCGGGTCGGCTGCCAGCAGGGCGTCGATGATCTCTCGTTCGAAGGCGGGCCGTCGAGCGCCGAGCAGCCGCCGCAGCGGGAGCGACGTCGAATACAGGTAGCCGATGATCTGGTCCGCCGTCCACGACCGCTCGAACTCATGGACCACCCGGGACACGTCCATGAAGGGTGACTGAGCCAGCACCGTTTCATGCGGCGTGTCCGGCGTCCCGGCACCGGCCTGGGGGAGCGGGCCCAGGAAGCGGTGCTGCACTTCCTCGATGGCGTGCTGCCACGGCGTGACCGGTCGCGCCAGGCAACCGTCATTGGCGATCACCACGCCGCCCTCGTCCGCCACCATGCCGGCCAGCGCCCCCAGGACCTGCTCGCGATCCATCCAGTGGAACGAGCGCCCCATGGTCACCAGCCGGAACCGGCCCAACCCGCCTGGCAGGTCCGCCGAACTGCCGCGTACCCAGGTCACGTTGCCGATCCCGGCGGCGAGTGCCTGCTGGGCGGCCTCGGCGAGCATGTCCGGCTCGGGATCGACACCGACCGCCTCCGCGACGTGCCCGGCGAGCGGAATGGTCAGTTGGCCGGTGCCGCAGCCCAGGTCAAGCAGGCGTCCAGAGCCGTCGAGCCCGAAGCGCCGGACCAGATCGTCGAAGAACGCCCTCGGATAGCCCGGACGGAAGCGCGCGTAGAACACACCTGTCCCGGCGAACAGTCCACCACTCGACACCGCGCCACCCTACCCACTCGAACATGGATCCAGCTGCCGTCCAGGAGGCACCGGGGCCGGTTTAGGACAATAAGTAAGATCGTCCCCTTGTGGACTGTGTCCGCAATGGGAAAGATCGTCATGTGTCTCCTGTACTGTCCGGACTTGGTATGCCCGAAGGGGCCGAGGCGATCTACCTGTCCTTGCTGGAGCGGCACACCGCTACGACGGCCGATCTCGTGGCCGAGTCAGGAAGGGCCGCGGAGGAGGTGTCGGACCTGCTCGCCTGGCTGCGGGCGCGGGAGCTGGTGCTCCGCGCCGACAATCTGGCCGTCTCCGGCGGGGCGGACGTGTGGGCGGCGGCCGACCCCGCGCACGCGCTGCACGAGCTCTTACGCCAGCGCGAGGACGAGCTGCACCGGATCCGCGGCGTGCTCCCCGACCTGCGGGAACGCTTCCACCGGTCGCGGGAGCACGACGGGGCCGGGGGAATGCTCGAGTATCTGGACAGCGGGGAGGAGATCGGCAACCGCTACCACCAGATGCTGCAGGAGGCGCGGCAGGAAGTGCTGATGTGGGACCACGCGCCGTACGTCGCCGGAGCGAACGCGCCCACGGAGTCCGCCGCGCTGGAGCGCGGGGTGCACTTCCGCCTGCTGTGCGATCCGCAGGACCTGCCCGCCGAGCTGGGCGCGGAGTTCGCCGCGCTCCGCGGCCTGCAGGCCAGGCTCCATCCCGACCTGCCCTTTCGCGGCGCGCTCGCGGACCGCCAGTCATGCGTCATCACGATGGACCGCGAGTCGAAGAACGCCAGGGCGCTGCTCGTCCGGCCGTCGCCGCTCCTTGACGGCCTGGTCATGCTCTTCGAGACCTGCTGGAGCCGGGCCGTGCCCATGAAAGGCCAGCCGGTCAGCCTCGACCAGCCAGAGCGTGAGGTGCTCACGCTGCTGGCCGCCGGGCTGAAGGACGACGTGATCGCCCGCCAGCTCGACATCACCACTCGCACGGTACGGCGCCGCGTGCAGGCGGTGCTGATCGCGTTGAACGCCAAGAGCCGCTTCCATGCGGGCGTCGAAGCGATCCGCCGCGGCTGGGTCTGACTCCGAAGCCGCTGGCAACGAGCGCTGACACAGGATGCGGAACAGACCTCGCCGCCTCCTCAGCACGCGCCAGGTTCGCTGTGGTCGCGGCTTCCAGTGGCTCCAGGGGCGTGACCACGCGGGGCAGGGCACCCCAGGCGGCGAGGCCGTCTTCGGTGAGGACATGGTCGCGTCGGTCACCACTGCCCCGTGTAGCGGCCCGTCGCGGCCGAGAGCGGCGGGATCCAGGGCGTTGATCAATCCGGCGAGGCCACGGGCCAGTCCGGTCGCGGTGCGGCCGATGGCGGCCCGGACGGTCGGATCTGTGTGGGCACGGGCGAGGGCCTGCTCCGCGTACGTGCGTGGGTCGCGGGGTCGGGGATCGCCGAATTTCAGGATCTTCGGGAGGACCTTGCCTGGCCGAATGCAGCCCACCCCACGTGCCGAACCCTTTCAGCCTCCGCTCGGCACCGGGGTCAACCATGAGTGGTATCGGGAATCCTCGCCCCGCACCGCGGCTTGGTAGACGGCGCTCAGCTTCGAGGTCACCGGGCCCGGCCCGTTCAGTTCGCGACCGTCGACGAGGGCGACAGGCGCGATCTCCGCGGCGGTCCCGCACACGAACACCTCGTCGGCCGCGTACAGCTCGGAGCGCGGCAGATTACGCCGCTCCACGGCGATTCCGAGGTCGGTGGCCAGCCGTACCACGGTGTCCTGGGTGATCCCGTCCAGGGCGCCTGCGCTCACAGGTGGCGTGGCGAGCACCCCATCGCGGACCACGAAGAGGTTGGCCGCCGTGCACTCGCTGATGTGGCCGGCGGTGTGCACCTTCGGGACACGCCTACGACGCCCAGGGCGACCCGCGGTTGCGTGCGCTGCTCGGCGGCGACGTGCTCATCACCACCGGGGCTCAGCAAGGGATCGACCTGGCCGCACGAGCGCTGCTGCGGCCCGGTGACCGAGTGCTGGTCGGGGATCCGACGTACGGCGGCGCGCTGGGCGTCTTCCGGCGGGCGGGAGCGGTGGCGGTGCCGGTCGACCTGAGCGACAAGCGGGCGGTAGCAGCTGCCATCGAACGCCACCAGCCGGCCCTGGTGTTCGCGGTGAGCGTCGACAACCCCACTGGCGCGGTGCCCGACCTGCGGCCGCTCGCCGCGCTCGCCGCCGCCGGCGAGGTGACGCTGCTCGAGGATCGCACGCTCGCATCACTGGTCTTCGATGACCGCCCGCCCGCACCACTGGCCGAGATCCACCCGTACGGCACAGTCACGGTCGGCTCGCTGTCCAAGGTGCTGTGGGGCGGGCTACGAGTGGGCTGGCTGCACGCCGCGCCGCCGTTGCTGGCGCGGCTGGCCCGAGCAGAAACTGGACGCCGACCTGGCGGGCAGCGCAGTCTCCCAACGGCTGGCGGCCGAGTTGCTTGAACGCAATCCGGTCGGGCCGTGGTTGGCCGAGCTGGCGCGCCGCCGTGATCACCTGTCGGTCGCGCTGGCCACCGCGCTGCCGGAGTGGAGTTGGACAACGCCAAGAGGCGGGCTGTCGCTGTGGGTGCGCCTGCCCGGAACCGACACCACACACTTCGCGAACATCGCCCGCGAGCACGGGGTGGCCGTGGCACCGGGCACGATGTTCTCCCCTGACGGACGTCACCGCGATCGGATAAGGATCAGCTTCGCCCTGCCGCCCGCCCTCCTCGACCAGGCGGTGTCCCTGCTCACCCGCGCTTGGTCCGCTCGCTAGGGATCTGTCTTCTGGATCACGGAGCGGGCTGCCTCAACGTTTTTCCCGCGCGCATCACCTGCCGCGGCGGTGGTCGGTCTCGCGTCGGTGACGCTGGCCGGGCGCCACCGCTGCCGCGGTCGCCTTCGCCCTCGCCGGGCTCGGCGCCCACTGCGCCGTCTGGCGATGACGACGTGCAACATCAGATGTGATGAGCGCTACACCATCTGGCGCGTCGGCACGAGCACGGCGCATACTCCTGTTCCATGTCAAGTCAAATGATCAATCGGCGGGCCCTCCTGCGCGCCGGCATCGTCGCCGGAGGCCTCCTGACCGGTGCGGCATCGGCGGGCACCGCCGTATTCGCCCGCACCGCTCAGCCGTCGAACGGGAGCGCGCCGGACCAGCGTCCCGCCACCCCGGACCAGGCGTGGGCGACCCTGCGCGAGGGCAACCGCCGATGGGTGGCCGGCACCGCGACCCACCCGCACCAGGACGCCGCCCGGCGCAGGGAGGTGGCGCAGAAGCAGAACCCGTTCGCGGTCGTCTTCTCGTGCATCGACTCGCGGGTCTCGCCCGAGTTAGTCTTTGACGCCGGACTGGGCGACCTGTTCGTGGTACGGACTGCCGGGCAGACCATTGACCCGCTGGTGACCGGCGCCGCCGAGTACGGCCCAGCCGAGCTCGGCACCCCGCTCGTCGTCGTGCTCGGCCATCAGCGCTGTGGTGCCGTCACGGCCGCCGCGGAATCACTGCACGAGCACAAGAAGCTGCCCGGCGAGCTGAACACGATCGCTTCCTCGCTGCATTCGGCATACACGCGGTCGGGCGGCGACGTCGACAAGATGATCCGCATCAACACCGTCGACGTGGTGAACCAGCTCAAGAAGGACAAGCTCTTCGCTCCTCGCATCGCCAAGGGCGCGCTCAAAGTGATCGGCGCGTACTACTCGATCGACACCGGCGAAGTCACCCGCCTCCTCTGACACGTATGCACGGCTGTTGATCGTCGGGGGCGGCGTCGGTCCCGCCACCACCTGGAACACCCGTCCGGCGTTCGGCGAGCCGGTCATCGGCTCGCACGCCGGCTTCACCACCGGCCAGACGGCCAGCTGGACGTCTCGGCGGCCGTCAAAGCTGGTGGCACGTACGCGTTCGCTCGCACCGGGACCGATGCCACCACGACCGTCTTGATGTCCTCACGCGAGAGCGGGAACCGGGGACCGAAACTCACGGTCACCTACACCTGGGGAACCGGAGGTGGGGTCGACGCTGGACGGGTCGTCGGCGCAGGCGAAGTCGTGAGGCGCAGGTTGAGTACATGTTGCGCTCAGAAACAGGAGGGCGGCCCCGGGCGGCTGCTACCGGGTACGGCACAGCCGTGCACCATGACCTGAACCACCTGCCGGACCACGTCCCTGCTGACACTGCCTGGCGGCGCGGCGACCAGGGTGATCAGCGCACCCCCGTAGAGCGCGATCAGGGCGGGGATCATCTCGCGCTGGATGGTGAGGCCGAGCTTGTCGTGGTGCGCGGCGGTGATCTGCGACGACGTGTCCTGCAGGCCCGCGAGCACCGAGGCGAGCACCGGCCGGCGTGCGGCCTCCAGTTGCAGTTCGAAAATCGCCAGATAGCGGTTGCGCAGCGTGGTCGCCGCTGTGAGCAGCGATTCCGTCCACAGGTCGACCAGCGTCGTGGGCTGCTCGGCGGCCCGGTCAGTGGCCCGGTCGGTGTCGGCGTGATGCAGCTCGGCGATGCGCTCCGCGGCGGCCACCAGCAGCGCTTCCCGGCTGCGGAAGTAATTGGAGGCCGTTCCCGGCGGTAGGTCCGCCTGCTTCTCCACCGCGCGGTGGGTCAGCCCATGCACGCCCGAGGACGCCAGCAACTCGATGGCGGCATCGGTCAGGGCTCGGCGACGGGCCGGATTGGTGGGCGGCATGCGGCCATGCTACCAATAGCCGTACTAGTACGATCGTAGTGAATCGGCGAGGAGGTCTCATGAGGATCGTGGTGGTCGGTGCCGGTCTCGGAGGAGTCGCGGCCGCGGTGGGGCTGCATCGCCTCGGCCACGAGGTGACGCTCTTCGAACGGGACGCAGAGCTCAGGGAGGCGGGCACCGGGATCGCGGTCATGCCGAACGGGCAGCGCGCGCTGGACGCGCTGGGGCTGGCCGGAGACGTTCGCGCGCATGCCATGCAGGCCGGCCGCGCGGGATTACGGGACTGGCGCGGCCGGCCGCTGCTGGTCACCGACGCGGTCCAGGCGCAGCAGGAAGTCGGGACGGTGGCCATCATCGAACGGGCGCGCCTGCATCGGGGGCTACGCGCTCCGCTGCCCGCCGAACTGGTGCGAACCGCGACCCCGGTCGATCGCCTGGAGCCCGACTCCACCGGAGTGACGGTGATCAGCGGCGGCAGGCCCGTCGCGAGAGCGGACGCCGTGATCGCGGCCGACGGCATCGGCAGCAAGCTGCGCGCGCAGCTCTTCCCCGGCCACCCAGGGCTGCGCCGGACGGGCCGGATGGACCTGCGCGGCATGCTGCCCCGTCCTCCGGGCCTGGCCACGGACCTGCTCGCCAGCCAGCTGGTCGACCGTCGCAGCGGAGCGATGTTCGGCCTGTTCCCCGTCGGCGAGGACCGCCTGTACTGGTTCACCGACTCCGTCCTGCATGGCACGCCGCCCGGCGCGGACGAGGCACGCCGGCAGATGCTGTCACTGATGGCCGACTGGCACCCTCTCGTCACGGCGCTGATCGAGGCCACCCCGCCCGCCGACATCTACGTCGATCCGGTCGCCCGCCTGGCCGAACCGCTGCCCTCGTACGCGGCCGGCCGGATCGCGCTCCTCGGCGACGCCGCGCACGCCATGCCGCCCGACCTCGGCCAGGGCGCCAGCCAGGCCTTCGAGGACGCGGCCGCGCTGACCCGCCACCTGACCGGCGCGGAGCCGGCAGACGCCGCCCAGCGGCTCCTGCGCTACGACGCCGAGCGCAGGCCTCGTGCCAACCGCATCATGCAGGCGGCGTCCCTGCAGTCGCGGCTGACCTCCCAGACCGGCGCCGCCGCCTGGGTTCGTGACGCGTTGCTCCGTGCCATCCCGTCCCGGCTGGCCACCCGGCAGCTTGCCGCCCTCTGGCACGCCTAGAGGGTGTGATCAAAGCGCCGGACGATCACCATTTCGAGGGCGCTGGCCGTCAACCACTTCCCCGACCCACCGGAGTACCCGCTGGAGGCCCTGCGCCAGGCACTCGGCCTGAGTCCGCGCACGCCACTGGTAGTGTGCGACGCCCGAGCCCCCACCTCCGCCCGCGCCGCGCTCATCGCGCCGGTGGAGCACATCAGAGAGCTGGTGCTGTCATGAGCATGCGCTATCTGCCCGACGCCGGCCGCCTGTACGGACCGCAGTATGCCAGGGACCCGCAGGCCGTCTATGCAGACCTACGCCGGCAGCACGGCGCTGTCGCACCCGTGGAGATCGCCCCCGGCATCAACGCCCACCTGGTGATCGGATACGGGGCCGCCCTAGAGGTGCTCACCAACGTCGGCGGCCTCTGGAGCAAGAACCCCAGCGCCTGGCAGGCGCGGCTCCCTGACACCCCGGAGGTCGCGGGCACGCTCGCCATGCTTGGCTATCGGCCCACCGCGCTGTTCTCCGACGGGGCCGAGCACGCCCGCTACCGGAAGGTGATCTCCGACTGCTTCCAGCTGGTCCAGCCGCACAAGCTGCGCCGAATGGTGAGCGAGGTGGCCGACTCTCTCATCGCTCAGTTCGCCGCGAAGGGCGAGGCCGACCTGGCCACCGATTTCGCCCGGCCCATCCCGGTGCGCGTCTTCAACCTGCTCTTCGGGCGGCCGGACTCCGACAGCGTCGAATTGAGCGAGGCTCTGTCGGCCATGATGGAGGCCACCGGCGAGGCGGGCGCGCGGGGCAGCGACGCGTTCAGCCGCTACATGAATGAGCTGGTTCAGAGCAAGTACGCCCAGCGGGGCGACGACCTCACGTCCTGGATCATCGACCATCCGGCCGGTCTGCAGAACGAAGAGCTGACGCAGGCGATCGTGCTCGTGGTGGCCGCCAGCTTCGACCCCATGGCCAACCTGATCTCCAACACGATCTCGCGGATGGTCAGCGACGACCGCTACTACAGCTCGCTCACCAACGGCGCGCTCAGCACGTACGACGCCCTGATGGAAGCCCTGCGCGTCGAACCCGCCATAGCCAACTTCGGCCCGTACTTCGTGCGCCAGCCCGTGCACTTCCACGGCACCTGGATCCAGCCGGCCGAGCTGGTCCTCGTCTCCTACGCCGCGGCCAACACCGAGCCCACCAACATACCGGAGGAGATGCGCTCCGACGGCGGCGCGTACCTCGGCTTCGGCGCCGGGCCGCACCGATGCCCGGCCAGTGACCCGGCCGTGCTCATCGCCATGACCGCGATCGAGCGCCTGACCTCTCACCTGTGCGACCTCGAACTCACCGTGCCACGAGAGGAACTGCCCTGGCGGCCCGGCCCGTTCCACCGATCGCTGGAGCGGCTGCCGGTGCGCTTCACCCCCATCCGCCCGGATCAGCCAGGAGATTCGCCTTGGGCGGTGCACCCCTCGCCGCCCTCGACCCCGTCGGCGACCTCGGGCCCCTGGTCTTCGTAGAGCTCGTGGGAGGCGTGCCGGCTTAGGTCGGCCGCACATGGGTGCGGACCAGGCGAGCAGATCATCGACTCGGAACCGCAGCACCGGCGGCGCCACGTTAGCAGCCGCAACAGGCGGGTGTCGCCGGTGTTCAGGCGGTGCGCCAGTGGGAGTTCCAGCCCCGCGCGGATCAGCAGCGGGGCTGGGGGTGCGGCAGCACGGTGGCGGGGCCGGCGGTGATGCGGGTGACGCTCGTTCGTGCTCGAGACGGTCACACGGCGGCGACGTCGAGCTCTTTGTTCTTCATGTCTGGGCCAGGCATTATCCGGCCCATGGCCGACCCGATCACCGGCGCCTGCATGAGGCGGAGCATCACGGTGCGCATGATCTGTTCCTTGCGGTCGTGAGGGGTGAAGAGCGTACGCATGACCAGTGCGTTGTTCTGCTCCGCGTGGATGAACGGCCGCATCCGGGCCTCCCACTCCCGCAACGCGCCGGGCAGGTCTCCGGGGTGGCGCTGCAGCATGGTGCCCAGCAGTTCGCCTCCGGCGATGGCACTGGAGGCTCCCATGCCCGCGTACAGGGTCACGCACCAGGCGGCATCGCCGACGAGGACGACCCGGCCATGGTGCCAGCGCGGCATCTTGACCTGGTGCACGGAGTCGAACAGGTACTGCGGGGCCTGCTCGAACCGGGTGAACAAGTTCTCCAGCAGAGGGCCGGCGGGCTGCGGGCCGAAGGCGGCGCGGATGGACTCGATCGCCGGACGCGAGAACTCGGCGTTGACGTCGTCGGTGCGATAGGAGAACAGCAGGCTCGGGGCGTGGCGGTGGAAAGGGAAGGTCCAGGCTGAGCGTCCAGGCTCGGCGAGGGTCAGGCCCTCATGCAGGCCGAAGCCCTCGATCGGCGCATCCAGCGCGGTGACGCCGATCATGTAGTTCAACGCATGCAGGTAGTCCTCGCTGCCGAAGGCCAGCTTGCGCACGGTTGAGCGCATCCCGTCGGCACCTACCACCAGGTCGAAGCGCTCGGTGACGGTGGCCCCCGAGGCGATGTCGTGCAGGGTGACCTCTGCTGCGGAGTCGTCCTGGGTGATGCGGGTGGGCACGGTGGAGTAGCGGATCTCCACATCGGCCGGTAGCGCGGAGAACAGTCCCTGTTCTATGTCGCCACGCAGCAACTGCCGGGGTCTGGTGACCAGGTTGGGGAGTTCGCCCGGAGCCACGCCGGGAGTGCGACGCCCGGTCCGGTTCACCTCGTAGACAGCGAGCTGCGGATGGGTGCGGTCGCCGATCGCCTCCAGCACGCCCAGCCGCCGCGCGGAGGCGATGCCAGTGCCGAACAGCACAATGAAGTATCCGCTTGAGCGGCGCGCGGCCGCCCGCTCAACCAGCACCGGCTCCCAGCCCGCCTGCCGTAACCGCACCGCGGTGGCGATGCCCGCGATCCCGAGCCCGACTACCAGCGCACGGCCACGCCCGGCGGCGTCCTTCATGATGGCTCCCTTCCTGATCATATTGCGATCACCATACCGAACCAACCGACCACATTGGGTTATAACGGTCAGCCGATAAGGGCCCATGGAGGAACTCAAAGCCCACGTGGTCCTGGGTACGAGGTGGCCGAGCTGTTCCTGACAGCGCACAAGGGCAAGAAGGACGAGATCGCTTCGACCGCCACCGCGCTGCGCTCCCAGGTGTCCGGCCGCAGCTACCGCCGGGTCAACGACCCGAGACCACCACTGTGACCCTCGGCGACAGAGGAGGTGACGAGGCGATCAGTAACGCCATGTTCCTCCTTATCTTGACGGCCGGCTGGTCGCTGTCGTCGGGGCGAACAGGTCGATCAGGTCGTCGAGCCGGGTGACGAGGGTGGCCAGGACGACGGCGGCCACGGCGGCGACTGCGATGCCTCCTGGGTGCGCGGGATTTCCTGGCCCGAGGGCCGCCCCTGTGGCGGAGACGGCGATGAGTGCGGCGTTGCGGATGACGTGCTGCGTTCCGAGGGGAGCGGTGGAGGCGCCGAAGCATCGGCAGGAGGTGCGTACGCCTCGCCGCAGCGCGGCCGCGATGGCGATGGCGAAGGCGGTGAGCAGTGTTGCGGCGAGCCCGAAGCCGGCGAGTGTCGTGGCCGGTAGGGCGAGCAGCACCGGCACGGCGAATTCGGCGGCCAGCGCGGGGAGCGCGAGTCTGCGGCCGTGGCGGGGCAGGAGCGTCGTGGTCGACTTGGCGAACTCCTGGTACGCCTGCCTGCCGCGTATTTTGCTGAGTGCCGAGATGGCGAAGATCAGGCCGATCAGGCAGCGGCAGGCGATGGCCAGGTAGTCCACAGGTTCTCCGCTCGGGCTGGCGGCGCCACCGCTCACCGATGCGGTGGCGCCGGGTTCGGTTCGGGGATGGGGTGATGGGCGTGCTGGAACACGGGACGTTGGCAAGATCGCACGCTCTTGCGGATCGGTCAATATTGGCGATCGATCACGGTGTGTGCTCGGCGAGCAAGTGGTGATCATTCTTGCTCGGCAGGGAGCATAGGGTTGCTGCCATGGAGACCGAAGGAGGCCCGCCTCACGTGCTGGCAGCCGGGGATCATGGTGGTGCCGCCCGGCTCCTGGGCGAGGCTTTGGGATTGTGGCGGGGGCCGGCGCTGGCGGACGTCATCGATGCGCCGTTCGCGGGGGAGCGGGCCGCCAGGCTGGAGGAGTTGCGGGTCGTCGTACTCGAAGACCTGGTCGAGGCGCGGTTGGCGCGCGGTGAGCACCGCGACCTGGCGGCGGAGCTGCCGGAGCTCCCTGCCAGCCTCGTGGTCATCGCTCATCACTGACAGGAGACCGACATGACGGGTCTGAAGGGCAAGACCGCGCTGGTGACCGGCGCTTCACGAGGAATGGGCCGGGCCATCGCCCGGCGGCTGGCCGCGGACGGCGCGCTGGTGGCGGTGCACTACAGCCGCAACGCCGACGCGGCCAAGGAGACGGTGGCCGCGATCAAGCAGGCCGGTGGCGAAGCCTTCCCGGTCCAGGCGGAGTTCGGACGACGCCCGCTGGATCACCGGCAACGTGCTCGACGCCACCGGCGGCGCGCATCTCGGCCCCAGCTCGGCACGTTAGTCTCCCACCGCACCCAAGGCAGTCGCACCGCGGCTGTGGTGCCCGTGTACGGGAAGGAAAGCACTGCCGGCTCACTCCCGGGTTCTCAGGTCAGCGAATAACGAAGCAGCAGGAAGACCTCCGCTGACTCGTCGCGGACCAGCATCGTGTGATCGGCGGGAATTCTGAGCTTGGTCTTGCGTTCATCGTGCAGATCTTCCGTCATCGTTTCGAGGTCAAGGGAGGAGGCCGCGGCGAAGAGGAGGTCATCGCCGTGCAGCCGGTACAGTCCCGCCTCGTCGATCTGGATTCGCATGGCCTGCGCGAGATACGGGAAGTGCGAGAGCCCGATGGTCGTGGTGAAGTCTCCTGTGCCGGTGGCGAAGGCGTACCAGTCCGAGGGGAAGTCGTACCGCAGGCTGAACAACCGGACCAATCGCGCGGAGCCGGCGGACTTCATCGCCTCCTTGACGGTGGCCACGGCTGCCTCGCGGAGCGGGGCTCCACCTTCTCGAGCGGTGTACCGGATGTGCAGCACGATGTCGGAGATGGTCTGGTAGTCGAACGAGCGAAGGGCAGCCGGAAGCTCGACCCGCCAGGTCGTCTCCGCTCCCGCGCCTTCGAACGGCAGATAGCGCTCGTCGTGCAGGTTCGTCTCGAACAGCCCGGAGTCGGTGTTCCCACCGCTGGTGACGATGGACTGGACCGTGCCGGTGTAGTCGACGAACCGCTGATCCTCGGTGCCCTGCCTGGCATACCCGCTCGGACCGAGCGCAGGCGAACGGCGCAGGGTGCTCTTCAGCAGCGCCAGCGTGCAATGAACGCTGGTGTAGGGGCCGGCGACCGCCGGGATGGACATGCTGACGTTCTTGATCCGCCGCAGGTAATGCCCTGGGCAGTTGAGGTCATAGAGCCACTCGGGCACGGTGATCTCGCATCGTCCGGTGGCCTTGAGCCGCAGCAGGTCGAGGGGGTCCAGCTGAGCCAGTGAGACGTGCGTGGTCAGCTCGTACTCCCGCCTGTTGTGGTCGTGGTAGACGAGCTCCATGCGCTTGACGTCGAGGTAGAGCGCCTCCCCGGCGAGCAGCCCCTTGCGGCCGCCGTCGAAATGGTCGAACCGGACGAAGTCCGTGGCGTCCAACTCGGGGCGCATCAACTCGTGCTTCATGCTCTGCTCAGCCTTACGAGCGACGTCGAATGCCATGCGGTAGCACTCGTAGTACAGCCGGGAGAGCTCGGCCTGCATCCACGTGTGCAACTCGGCGCCGGTGAACTTGCGGCGGAGGAACGCCTCGACGGCCAGGGACTGCGCGATCGCCTGGTGGTGGTTGTCGTATTCGTGCCGGGTCAGTTGCTCGCGGATCAGGGCGGCGAGTATCTGTCTGCCGTTGTGCATGAGGTCGTGCGCGGCGAGGTCGCTCTGCAGGGCGTAGTCATGGGTGCGGCGCTCGTAGCCGCCGACTTTGGCCGCCCTGCCTCCCGCGTAGTTCTCCTGGTCGGCGAGCCCGCGTTCCTTGCCGGAGAGGATGCGGCCCACCGCGGCGAACGAGGGCCCGCCGAACTCCAGATGCCCGCCCAGCCCCCAGAAGTGGAAATCGAGCCCGAAGTTGGGCAGCATCGCGAGGACGCCGGTGGCGGTGTCGATGGCGCCGGCGCCCTCCATCCGCTCGCGGGCGGCGGGCAGGTGCACGTTGAGCTCGGCGGCCTCCTGCGTGCTCAACCCGAGGTCGCCGGTGCCCTGGGCGCCGGCCTGGGCTGCCGGGCTCGCGACGCCGGCTCCGGCCGGCGGGGTGGCGGCTTGCAGGGGGATGCCGCCGGCGTAGGCCGCCACCAGCTGCCGGTAGAGCTCGTCGAAGTCCTTTTCGGTCATCCGGTCGCGCCTCAGGGTGATGCTCTTCAACGGCGCCAGCTCGCTGTCGTTGCGCCCCAGCAGCAGCTGATAGTGGCGGTAACGGGTGAAGGCGCCCTCTCGGGCGCGCAGCAGCCCCTCGGTGGCTTCCTCGGCTTCTTTCCGCTGCAGGAACTTCACATCCTGCGCCAGCTGCAGGATCTTGGTCTCGTGGCCCTGCCGCAGCAGGAACAGCGCTTCGGCGTCCTTCTTCTCCAGGGCCGCGAGCAGGGCGGCGCCCAGCGCGCGCACCTCTGCGCAGATCTCCAGGGCCTTGTGAATCAGCAGGCTCGCGCGGACCGGCGTCGACGGCTGGTTGCGGCCGCTGACGAGGCTGCTGACGTCGATTCCGGCGGCTGCCGCCTTGACCAGCATGCCAGGATCGAGCGGTGGCTCGAACAGCGGCAGTTGCCGGACGACCCCCTCGATGGTCATGCAGTGCCGGATCTTGAAGAGCCGGTCGGCGACCAGATCCCAGTAGCCGAGCAGCTTGTCGTTGCGCGGAACGCAGAAGTAGAGCGTGCGGGCGAGCCCGAGCAGCGGCTGCGGATCGGTGTTCCGCCGGGTGTTCGGCAGCGCCAGGTTGAACGGGAACCGTCCTTCCAACTCCACGAGCGCGTTGCCGAACGGGTCGATGCCCGACTTCTTCAGCTGGGCGTAGGTCTTCGGCCGTACGGTTCCGCGGGGTGGCACCTCCTGCGGGCGGGGCCCGAGGATGTTGGCGGCCAGGACGTAGAGCTGCGTCGCCTCGTTGATCGACTCCGCGGTGTCCTGGCTGAACAGGCTGTCGCCCCAGGCGATGAGGTTGTCGAGGTACTTCATGACGACGGCGTACTGGTAGGCCGGCGCCCGGGTGCGGGCCACCGCGTGCGGCTGGAACGGGTCGGCCCGCGCCGCCTCGTAACCGGCCAGCGCCAGTCTCTTGCGTTCCAGCTCCTCTGGTGTGCATTCGACGTCGGGCTTGCTCAGCAGGGCGAGCAGGTCGTCGATCTGGTAGATCTGGTGTTCTTGGCGGAAGCCGAGGAACCTCCAGTACCGCTCGGGCGCCTCGACGGTCTGATCGTCGCTGGTGGGGTCGAAGATGTAGTGAAACCAGCGCTGCGCCTCGGCGAAGCGCTGGTGTTTGCTGAGATGCACCGCGATGGTGAACGGCGCGTGGAAGCCGAGCTCCCAGTTGTAGTTGGAGTATCCGCCGCCCGGGTCGAGGTCGATCCGCTTGGGGAAGTGGCGCACCTCGGAGGCTTCGTCCGGCGGGGGCGGAGCGTAGGTCTGGGCGAAGAAGTCCTTGACCAGGCTCGCCTGGAAGTTCACATCGAGCAGTCCTTCGACGGAGGTCAGGTTCAGCCGCCGCACCAGCTCCGTCACGAAGGGGTGGAAGTGGTGGTGGAAGGTGTAGGTGAACCGGCCGGGCTGCCACTCCAGCTTCGCGAGCACGTCCGAGGCGCGCTCGCGCGAGGTGTAGTGGTGGAATCCGCCGATGTCGGTCGACTGGGTCATCATGCGGTCCTTGGCGTTGAACTGGATCGGGCGGTCCCGCGCGGGCCGATCGGCACTCCGTCGAAGACGAAGATCTCGCCGCTGGCCAGCACCTTGTTGATGGTGTCGGCGGACGTGTCGAGCTCGGCATCGTCCAGGTCCATGCCGTACACCGTGGCGGGAGAGGGCGGCCAGGCACATGGCACGGAGGCGATCCGCGGCCTGGACAGGATCACCGGCAGGGGGAAGGCGGCGGGTGACCTCGCTTGGATGCCGAAGTCGGTGAGGCCGCGCAGGGGGCGGAAGGCGTCCACCGATCGGACCGGCCTGACGAAGAACACATGTCGGCTGTCTTGCACGAAGAACGGCGCCTCGAAGTGATTGCGCATGTCGTGCATGGGTGCGGTTAGCTGGTATGCAGACATGCCCGCGGTCAGCAGCGTGTGCCTGAAAGCATGTACCGGAGCTGGGGGCTCCTGCACGTAGAAGCCCACCTTGAGCCCGCGCCAGAGGTCGAAATACCGTGATACCGGTTCCGGCTCCGGGCCCAGCGGGAATTCAGTTTCGTCCTTGTCGTGCCCTGGCACGCCGTGCAGGCTGTGCAGGATGAAATAGCGATAGCGTTCCTCCACGATCCGGAGATAGACCCGGAGTACGTCGTTCTTGATCTGGGAGGAGAGCGGATGTCCCCGGCCCGAGTCGAGAGGCCCGCTCGATGAGACATCGAGCGGGCGAGCGATGTCGGAGGTGCGGGGCTGTTGCCAGCGGCCGTTCCAGTACTCGCTCCAGTGCAGGTTGGTCCTCGTCGTCGCGGCGACGTTGGCGTTGATGCTGCCCACCTGGAGGTCGGCCAGACTCCCGCTGGCCCCTTGGATCGCGAGCCGATCGGTGGGTGCCTGCTTGTTGGCGCTCAACCAGAACAGCACCAGCCGCCCGTGCCACATCACCGGCAGTATCCGCCGGCCGGAGACGCTGACGGTGATCGGCTCCCATGGCGTCCATGACCCGTAGGCGTAGCGCCGGTAGAAGTGCCTTCGGTTCGCACCGCCCGTGGTATGTCCCACGACATGCACGATGTCGTCGGCGGTCGTGGTCTGCCGGTTCTCGTCGACGCACATGCCAGAGATCTCCAGCATGGCCACGTCGTTCAGCTTCTCCAGGTAGCCGCCGAAGGCACGAACGGCTGCGTCGTCGGTGATGTCGGCGGTGAGCAGCTCGCTTTCGAGGTCGCGGAAGAACGGTGACTTGTCGTCGCGCAGTTCGGGCTCGATCCAGTTCTCCGGCCACAGGTAGACCTTGCGGCCGGCCTCCCACAGGCGATACCGCTTGATCAGCTCCCATCGCCTGGCATCGATCGAGGACGCCTCCACCCGGTCCTCGAGGTTGAGCTGGCAGCGCTGGACGAACGTCTGGACCGTGGAGATCGCCTGTTTGACCCGCGAGGTCTGCATGCACGGATCCATGGCGACATCGATGAGGAGGTGCTCGAAGAGCTTGTCCGGCGTGTCGATGTGCGCGGTCGCGGGGCGGCCGGCGAACGCGTGCAGCACGAACGCCACCAGGGCGTCCCGCCGGCGGCCGCGCAACTCGTCGTTGACCGGCCTGATGGCCTCGTGCCAGGCGTTCTCGTCTCCGGCGTAGCGGACTCGCACCACCCTGCGGAGAGCGTCGACCCGAGCCTCGTCCGGGTCGTGCGTCACCACGGCGAGCGCCGTAGCGGCACCGCCGCCGATCGCCCGCACGACGTCGAACATCTCCTTCACCCGCACCAGGACCCCGATGCCGGCCAGCGCGGAGGGCGGCCGCAGCAGGTGCCCGAGCAGGACCTTGAGATCGGCGTCAGGCCACCCGGTCACCCGGGTCAGACGGCCGTCCTTGGCCGCCGCCGCCGGGTCCCGGAGCACGTCCACGAGGTCGTCGCCGCGAGCGCCGAGCTCCTCGCGCAGGTCGGCGTAGCGGATGAGATCGCCGACGACGCCGAAGAGCGAGCGCACCGTCGCCTCCGCCGGGGCGCCGTCTTCGGCGGGCAGGGCGTTCAGCCATCCTTGCCCGGCGATCTGGTGTCGTCCGGCGCCCCCGGAGAAGTGCACGAGCTCGGTCTGGGACAGCCCGATGGCCTCGGCGAGCGCGCATGCTTTGAGCAGCCGCAGATGGGTGCGGGCGAACCGGGTGAGAGGCACGGTGGGGTAGAGGGCCGAGGCGGGGACCACGGCGCGCGCCACACCGGTGCTCTCCCAGCGCAGCGAGAGCCGGTGGCGGACTTTGCGCACGACCAGCCTGATCGGCTGGGGGACGCCGGCCGCCAGCTCGATCGGCCGGCTGCGCCAAATTCCGCCCTGCTCCACGAGCTGGGCCTCGACGCCTGCCAGGTCGAGCTTGACCTGGGCGCCGGTGTCGGCGGTGATGGAGAAAATGTAGTCGCCGGTCGCGGGAGCCTCGACATGGCCGCTCCACACGCCGCTGATCGGCGCCCCCGGGAACAGCACAGAGTCAGGCAGTGTCGCGCCGCCTGGCCCGTAGTCCACGACCACGGCGTCATCGGTGCGGTCCGGAGCGCCGCTCAGGGTGGGGAAGGAGAAGTACGCCGCAGTCAGCCCTGCCTGCTCCAGGCCGAGGTAGGCGTCGACGGCCGGCCTGCTCGGGTCGCCGGAGACGTGCAGCAGCGCACGGTCATCGAGCAGCGCCGCGGCCTCGGCGGGGGTGCTGTTGATCTCGGTGGCCACCGCCTGGTGGACGAGTTGCCGTTTGAGCGCCTGGCGAATGTTGGCCAGCAGGACGGCCAGCAGCGCCGCCATCCGGACCGGCAGCGGTTCGCCCGAGTCGGCGAAGGCGATGTAGAGCCCGCGGAGGTCGGGGTGGCGTTCGAAGAACGGGCCGAAGGCCGTCTGGCCGGCGGTGTGCAGGGCCGTGACGGCATGCGCCAGCTCCGGCGTGAGCCCGGCAGCCGCGAGCAGGGCGCCGCGGACCCTGTCGGTCATCATGCCGCGGTAGGTGAGGCGTCCTGCGGGGTGGTCGTAGCCGAGCGCCGGCGCGATCGCCTGAATCGCCGCGGGCAACTCCGCCTGCGCCTGGCGGTAGTCCGTCTCGACGGTCGTGGCGCCGCACAACAGGCCGAAGAGGGTGTCGGCCGCTTCGTTGCCGTAGACCAGGGCCGTCCTGGCCCGGGCGACATCGCCGGTGGGGTCGTCGGCGACGGAGTACTCGGCCTCGATCCGCCGGATCCCGTCACGTAGCGTCCTGGCCAGCGCGATCGTCTCCATCAGGTGTGGCCCGGCCTGGCCGGTCGGGTCCTCACCGGCGAGGAAATAGGCCAGCTGGGGAATCGGCACCCGCCGCGTGCGGTGAGCGAGCTCGATGAAGCGAGTGAAGTGCGGTTGGGCCATGGCCAGAGCGCTGAACGGATCGAGGCCGGACAGCCGCTCGAGCGTCTGGAACTCGGCGGTGCTCAGCCCCAGCCGGCGGGCGAGCCATGACCGGTCGGCCCCGTCAGCGGCGAAGCCGGCCAACAGCCGGTCGAGGTTGTCGGGGCGCAGGTCCAGATCGCGCATGGCCTGGACTAGGTGGCCCAGCGCCAGCAGGACGGCGCTGAATCCCTCGTGCTGCTTGCGGGCCGCCTCCGCCGGGCTGTCGGCGGGGGAGGGGAGCTGGTCCGCGGGCCACAGTGCGGTGACCGCGGCGTCGGCCTGGCCGATCGTCCAGCCGAGCCGGCGCCACAGCCGGACGAATCTCAGCAGGAGCAGCAGCTCCCCGGCCGAGACACGGTTTGCGGCGTGGTCGGGCAGCGCATGCCGGAGCTCCAGTTTCCCGACGTCGCACACGCCCGCCTGACCGGTCGGGTCGGACAGCACCATCAGGTTCATGATGCGGTCGTGGTTGACGGTCACCCACTGGACCACATCACCGCCGTAGGGGGTGGGATCGAGACCCGCGGGCAGCAGCGCGGCGAACTGCGCCGCGGTCAGCTGCCCGTCGTGGAACTTCTTGATCGTCGCGAAGTCCACGCCGAGCCGCTGCAACAGGGGCAGCAGGTGGACATGAGGGTTGACGGTTCGGGTGTTCAGCAGCTCGATCAGCTCGGCGTAGGTGATGCCCAGCCGCCGGGTGAGGTTTTTCGCCTTGGACACCTCGGCGACGAAGGCCGGCACGCCGATGGCGTCGGGCGAAAAGCCGTACGCGTCGCGGGGATCCAGGTCCGGCGACGTGAGGATCCGGTGCTCCTGCGGAGTGATCCCGAGACGTTCCCGCAGGATGTCGCGCCAGGCGTACTCGATGACGAAGCGAAGGTCCTCGTCGAGAGGGTCCGGGGGAGGAGGTGGGTCGAGGCCGTCGCTGTTCCGCATTTTCTCCATGGCCTCCGCCAGCGGGAGCGCGAACCGGTCCAGGTACCGCCGCATCGTCTCCAGCTGAGGGTGGAAGGGCAGCGCGAGCGGGAAACGGGCCGCTTTGAGCGTGCTGTAGGCGGCGTGGTCGACAAACTGCGGGCTGGCCAGCAACTCGGCGCTGGTCGCGGTATCGGGCACGTCGTGGCCGGTGTAGTCCGCGAGGGACAACCCGTGGACCACCAGGTGCTCGAGGATTTCATTGACCAGATCGATCGCCGGCAGCGCGATGTTGGTGTTCGCGCAGGTCAGCTGGAGATGCGCCAGATCGGGGCGACGCTCGAGCAGGACGTCGAGCGGGTTCTCGCCGCTGAAGGCCACCGGCGGTCTCGGGCCGTTCTCGTCGGACCGGGACAGGTCGAGGAACTCCAGCAGGTCCACCAGGTAGGCCGCCGGGCTCAACACCGATCGGCAGTGCTCGCACGCACAGTAGTCCAGCTCGCCGAACAGCTCCTCCAGCTGTGCCGCGTCCACCCGGCCGGTGACGGCGTCCGCCGAGGCGCCGCCTCGTTCGCGCAGCGGCGCGGCGAGCACGTGCAGTGGCGGCGCGGCGCGGCCGGTGAGGTAGCCGGTGGCGAGGGCGAGCACCGCGTGCTGGACCTGGCTCGCCTTGGCGTAGATGAGCCTGGCCTGGTCGTCGCCGCCCAGGTCGGCGCCGAACCGGGCGACGAACTCGCGTTCGCTGTACTGGGTGCACGTGTACGCGGAGTCGATGCCGTGTCGCAGCAGCGCGGCCATCGCGGTGTCGGACGGCGTGATCTGGTAGACCCGCTGCATCTTGCGCAGCTCGCGGCGGGTGGCCGCGTCGATCGCGACTCCATGCTGTTCGGCGAACGCGTCCACCGGATGGACGCCGAGCTCGAAACGGCCCTGCTGCTCGGTCAGGAATCGCCGCAGAGGCTCCTTGACCTCTGCGGGCACCGGCATCTCACCACGGTCGACCATCGCCGCCACCACCGCGGTCGGGTGGCTCACCCTCAGCTGGGCGGCCAGGAGCGCGGCGTACTCAGCACGGCGCTGCTCCGCGTCCGCGCCCGGGATGTCGTCCGGCACCGGCATGCCGTCGAGCAGGTCGTCCCATGCGGCGGGCTCGTAGAGTCGCGCACGGGCCAGGTCGGCGGTTGCGACGGGGGCCAGGCGGCGGCGCAGCCGGGCCACCAGCTCACCGTTGTTGAGGGTGAGCTGGGCCAGCTGCCCGTCGAGCCGCAGCCGCTCGGCCGTCTCCTGGCCGAACTCGTCCGTCACGCGTTCCCAGAACCGGCCGAGGTCGGCCTGGTTCTCGGCGTGCAGCAGGGCGAACCGCTGCCGTTCCGCCTCGTCGAGCCCGGCGAGCACCAGCAGTGCGTTCATCGACGACGGCCCCACCACGGGAGACCGCTCGAGCAGCCGGCGCGCCGCCGCCTCCCGGAAGCCGCGCACCGCCGACGGGATGAGGTCGGCGAACTCGGCCGCGATCACCTTCTCCTCAACCGCTCTCTCCCACGCCGTGCGCAGCACACTAGGCTCGATCACCGCCAGCACGTCGGGATCGGCGGGCACGCCGGCGCGGAACAACGCGTAGTAGAGCTCCGGCGCGATCGGCCCGTCCGCGCCGAACCGGTCGGCGAGCACCGCCATCGCGACGACGCGGGCGTCCCATCCGGTCTTGTTGGCCAGGTACGTCACATCGCGCCGGCCGTCGCGCTCGCCGAGCGTGCCCAGGCGTGCCCGGCCGCTCGCGTTCAGGTGTGCGGCGAGTTCGGTGGTGACGCGGCGGTACTCGTCGGGCCGCTGCAGGAGGTCGGCGCGAACGACGACGTCGATCGTCTCGTCGGGACCGGCGTTGTAGCGCACCTCCGATACGCCCAGCTCTCCCGTCCCCGCCGACGCCCGTACCAGCAGGTCCGGATCACCGGGCCGGGGGAGGACCGCGGGATCGAAGGCGACCTCGTAGGCACCGTCGTCGCCGGTGCCGCCCTCGGCGAGAAGCAGCTCTCCGGCCAGTGACACATGGACCACGGCGACCCGGCTGCCGGGCACGGTTTCCTGCTCATCGGTGAGCACCCGGCCCTTCACCCGGTATCGCGAGTCTCTGGTTCCAGGTGGTGTGCCGTCGCCGGCCGCCCGGGTGAGCAGCCTCGCCGTCTCCTCGTCCACCACCCCCGTCGGCTCCAGGCCGGCTTCATGCTGGAACTCCCGGACCGCCCGGAGCGTCGACTCCCCGAAGAACGCCGGGCGGCGCTCGGACGCGTCGATGGCGAACCCGAGCCGGGCCAGCTCGAACTGAAGGGCGGCGACGTCGTCGCCGTAGGTGTCGAGGTGGAGCTCGCGACCCCGCAGTCTCATGGTGATCCCTGGCCTTCCCGGTCTATCTGCCCAACCACTTCAAGAGAGGGCGTGACACCTTCGCGATCTGGTCCATCGCCGCCAGCTGGAAGGCCGCGGGCGTGGACAGTGCGGTGACGGCTCCCCCGGCCACGAAGGCGACGTTGTCGTTGACGCCCGCCCGTTTCAGGCCCTCATACGCCTTCGTGCCGAAGCCGGCGGAGTAGGTGCTGACGTCAAGGGTCTTCTCGATGCCCTGCCCCACGGCGATGCCGGCGGAGGCCGCGCGGGCGTAAGGGCTGGGAATCATCCCCACCGCGGCGCCGACCATCCCAATCCCCGCCTCGACCTTCTCCCCCGTGTTGCGCGCTCCCGCCAGCTGGAGCCCCACCATCCCGAGTTCGGCCGGGCCGGCCACCTTACTTGCCGTTCCCAGCACCGGGCCGAGCGGGCGCACGGCCTTGGCCACTGTGGCGAACCGGCCGGTGGCCTCCGCGGCCTTCGTCAGCGTGGCGGCCTTGGAGACCGCGGCCGCCTCGCTCACCGTCTCCGCGACCACTGGGGAGACGGCCGACTTCGTGATCCCCTGGGAGGCGGCGGTGAACCCGCGCTGCCCCTTGAACTTCTCGAACGCCTCGCTCAGCCGCCAGGGGGCCGGCGGTGGCTGCTGGACCACAAGCCCTTTGGGGGCCGTCGGATCGACGCCCTTCGCCGTCCGGACGAAAGAACCTGAGAGGATGCGTTCGAAGAGCGCTTTGCGCACGGCTTGAGCCATGCGCTTGATGACCGACGCACCTTCTTTGACGTTCTGCAGCGCGGGTTCGGCTCGCACGGTCACGCTCTCCCCGGCTTTGAGGAACGCCTGGGGCTTGTCGGGCGGATGGCCGACATGGGCTTTACCTGAACCTCCCCACCAGTCCCACATGGCCTGGATGTCCTTGCGAAGTTCCTCCCCGAACCCGCGTCCGGTGCGCGTCGCTCTCACCTCTTGAGTGAACTGCCGGGCCAAGTTGAGTTGCTCCCATTCCTCGCCGGTGTGCCCGCCGGGGTCGACGATTCGCACCGGGTTGTCATGGGCGTATACGTACAGGTTGGGGCCGTCGGCGAGGCCCGAGGGGTCCGTGCTGATCCACCGGCCCAGCCAGGGCGCGTAATAGCGGGCGCCGTGGTAGGCGAGTCCGGTCTCTTCGTCCCGTTCTCGACCGGTGTAGCGGTAGCGCTTGGGCGTCTCGTGCTGGGCACGCACTGTCTGGAAGGCGGTGGAGCCGTACGGGTGGTATTCCTCATATGAGATCACCTGACCTGCTTCGTCCAGCTCCAGGCAGGCGCTGCCGAGGTGGTTGTCGTGCTGGAAGCGGATCAGCTGTGCCGGCGCCGGGTCGCTGCCGGCGACGCGGGTCTCGACCAGGGCGACGCGCCGCTGGTCGTCCATGAGGTGCAGCGTCTCGCGCTCGAGGGTGACCGCACGGCCGCGCGCGTCGTACTCGTGGTAGATCTCCACAAGATCGGTGTAGACCCGTTCACGCTGGACGGTGCCGTCAGGCGCCTCGACGACCTTGCGCACCCGCTGGCCGTCGCCGTCGTAGCTGAAGTAGACGCGCGATCCGCCCTCCCTGGTGGCGGCGACCAGGCGGTCGCGATGGTCCCACACCAGCTCGGTGAGGCCGGGCACCGTACGGAGGTTGCCGTTCTCGTCGTAGGCGCAGGACTCGGCCGGGCCGGTGCCGACCACGGTGCTGCTGAGCCGGTTGCCGCCGCGCGCCGGTTCCAACGCGCTGGCCTCGGCGTAGGCGTAGCGGCGGGTCCAGCCGCCACCGGTGGCGAGGTGGACCATCTCCTCCAGGTTGCCTGCGGCGTCGTAGGCGTACACCTGGGTGTAGGGCCGTATGGCGTTGCCGTCGTTGGGGTGCGGCAGGCGCAGGCGGTGCTCGTCGGTACGGGTCGGGGGACCGCCCGGTGGCCCGCCCTGCCCGGCGTGTTCCCGGGCCGAGGCCTTCACCAGCTGATAGCGCGCGTCGTAGGTGTACTCGGCGTGCGGCTCGGCGCGCTGGTTGGCGAAGAACACCGTCTGCTGGGCGTCGTCCCGGACATGGGTGATGTTGCCGGCAGGGTCGTAGGTGTAGGCGAGCCGCTGCACGTCGCCGGGGATCGCCGCGCGGGTGGTGCGCCGCTGGGTCAGGCGTGCGGTCTCGGGGTCGTAGACGTGGGTGGTGGTGGCGTTGCCGGAGGTGACACGGGTCCGGCGACCTTTGGCGTCGTAGTCGGCGCCCGTGATGACCGGTGTCCACACCGGCCGGCCCTGCTCGATCGCGCCGCGGATGTTGACCTCGAGACTGTCGACGAGCCCCGCTTGGTTGTACGCGGGCCGGATCACGCTGCCGTCAGGCTGGATGACGATGACCGGGCGGTCCAGAGCGTCGTAGTTGGTCCGGGTGACGAGCTCCTCGTCGGACAGCGGCAGGCCGGACGTTGCCGTCGCCAGTTCGGAGTCGCTCAGCCGGTCCAGATCCGTCCAGTCGGGCGGCTGGCGGTGGGCCGTCGCGAGCCGCCGCCCGCTGCGCGCCAGGTTGCCCTTGAAGTCGTGTTCGGCCACGGTGACCAGGCCGGCGCCGTCGAAGTGACGGCAGACCCGGGTGCGGAGGTTGCCGGCCGCCGCGGCCGGGTGCGCCTCGCCGTACACCGTCCGCTCCACCAGCTTGAACGGTCCGCCGCGGGTGCTCACGTACACCCGGAGCGGGCGGCGGAGACGGTCGTAGGTGTGGCGGGTGGCGTGGCCGCGGGCGTCCCACGTGCGGACCGGGTTGCCTGCCACGTCCAGCAGCGTCGTCACATCGCCGCCGTCCATAGCGGCGACCCTGACCGCGTTGGACAGCAGATCGAACTCCCGTACCTCGACGAGGCGGCCGAGCGCGTCGACGGTGGCGCGCCGGTTGCCTTCGATGTCGAGACGCTCCAGGATCGGCTCCGCCCGGTCCACGACCGTACCCGCCCGCTCGTACCGGTTGTGATGCACGACGAGCACGCTGCGCCCCAGCGCGTCCGCATAGCCGCGGACGGGCGTCGCGGCGTGCACCGCGGTCTTGGCCGCGGCCGCCAGGGCGTGCGGGCCGAGCGCGCCGCCGGCACGCCTGTCGTGCCAGGTGTCCCAGTGCGGGAACGTTTCGAGGTAGGCGGCGGTGTGGGCGGCCGCGTGCGGGTCGGTCCCCGGATGCAGGAGCACGGTGTCGTTGCCGTCCCAGCTCTCCTGGCACCAGGGGTCGAAGAGCTCCTTGCCGTAGGTGTGATCAGGGTGCAGGGTCACCACGATCCGGTCGGCCGGGTCGTAGAACAGCACGGAACTGACCCCGCTCTTGTGGGCGAACTCGAAATTGTGGGTGGCGCTGAAGAACGGCTCGTACTGCCGGACCGGCTTGCCCTTGTTGTTGAAGACCGTCCAGCCGGTGCCGGTCCAGCGCCGCTCGGCCACGGGCCCGCCCTCGGCGAGCGGTCCGGGCTCGGCCTGCACCTTCTGCTGGATCTCCCGGCCGAACCCGTCGCTGTAGGCGAACGCCCGCTGGATCGGGGTGGCTGATCCGCCCGGCTCGGCGGCGTGGGTCACCCGGGTGAGACTGGCCGCCACCGGTGCCGCCGGGTGCCTTTCATGCCGGGTACGCCAGAACGCCGCCACATCGTAGATCAGCCGGGTCGTCGCGTTGCCGAGGAGCGTGTGCGGGTCGTGAACCGACGGATTCTCCCCGAGAGGATCGGCGAGGTAGCCGAGGATCTGCTCCTCGGCCAGGTCGGGCTCGAATCCGTCCAGGTCGTCGCCCGCGTTCTGGCCGGGTTTGCCCAGCAAGGCCGTCCCGGTCACCAGACCGAGCGCGTCGAAGACGACGGCGGACCTGTTGCCGTTGGGATCCATGACCAGCGCCGGCTGGAGCACCCGATAGTCGTTGCCGTTCCGCGTCACGGCCTCGCCGGTGGAATCCCGCAGCCCGGCCGTCGTCAGGTTGCCGAGGGCGTCGCGGGTCTGCAGCAGCAGGAGATCGTCATTGTCGTAGGCAACCGTCGTGGTGGCCGCGAACGGGTCGCGGTAACGGCAGGGGCGGAAGAAATGGGCAACCGCGTGGTCCCGCTCCTGCGCGGGCGAGTGCCCGCCGTCCGGAGAGTAGAAAACCTCGCCCGTGGGCAGCCACCATTGCCCGGCCGGGTCGGACGCCGGGAACCGGCCCGCCGCGATCATCGCGTCACCGCTGATGTAGCCGCATTCGTCCGCGAGCACGGCCGCCGGGTCCGGCAGGACGTCCGGCGGGTAGACGCGGGCGAGCAGCCCGCGCGTGAACGCCAGCTTGTAGGTGGTGAACGGCAGGCCTCGCGGCTCCATGCCGCCGACCGGCAGCGGACCTGTCAGGTCGTCGCGGCGGTAGAGAGTGCGGACGTGCTCGACCAGCCGCCGGTGCGGCCTGTCTTCGACGGCTCCGGTGCCGTGCACGTCCTCATAAGGAAGGTCGTGGGCGCCGTCCCCCGCGGCAGCGGCCGCCCGGGCCAACTCGCCGAAGGTGAACGGGCGCCCCAGACCGCCCGGCACGGTGGCCTGGTTCAGGCCGAGCAGCTCGTAGGTGCGGGCCGCGGCCGGCTGCGGCACCCGGTGGTCGAGCGGTTCCGCCACCGGATTGGTGTAGTCGCTCTCGGCGAGCAGCACGCTGGTGCGGCGCTGGAGGCCGTCGAGCTCGCCGGTGAGTTCGACCGGTAGTGGCGGACCGCTGAACGTCTGCTTGAACCGGCGGCCGTAGGCGACCGTGGCCGTGCGGACCGAATCGCCGTACCCGTTGATCGCCAACGTCACCTCGTGGCTCACCCGGGGATCGGCGCGTTCAGCGTCCCCCACCTGGTACGTCGCCCGGTCGTGGTGGAACTCGATCGTCTCCCGCGGGCGAGAGAGAAACACGGCGTCGCGCCCCCGCCTGCCCGGCTGGAGGAGGTCGATGCTGTAGGTCCGCTCCGAGACGGTGTACGGCTGTGCGGCGACCGGGCTCCCGTCGAGTCCGTAGACCTCGCGACGCAGCAAGCGGCCCTTCAGCGCACGGCACGCCTCGCGCGGCTCGTCGGCCGTCAACTGGTAGGGCCGCCGCGATCCGTCGGCGAGCAGCACGGTGTCGGGCAGCACGGTGTCGGGCAACAGGAACGCCGCCGCCTGATCGTCGCTCAGCCCGGGCTCACGGTAGTACTCCCGCTCGAAGTGCCGGGATATGCCGCGCCCGGCGAGGTAGGCGCCGGTGTGGAACCAGCTGCGCGTCAGCACCGGTGGCACGTCGGAGGTGGGTTCGAGATGCTCGGCGCCGGAAACGTCACCCTCGGCGCCGAGCACCGCGAGCTCTTCGCTGTCGAACTGCTCCACCATGCCGAATCCGCGGAACTCCCGCTCCGGCCCGTCGAAGTAGCCGTGGTGATAGGCGTAGCGGGTGACGAAACGGTTGCGGCTGATCTGGTCGTGGACCGTCACCCGCTCCACCACCTGCACGGGGAACGGCAACCGAGTGGCCCAGGGTCGGCCGGCGGCCTGGTCGTCGAGGTAGAAACGGGTGGAGGAGACGTAGTCGATGTCCGTTCTGGCACCGAGGTTGTTGCGGACCGTCGTCAGCAGGTGCGGCTTGGCTCCCCCCATCAGGTCGACGTAACGGACTGCCCGCCCGGTCGCGCGGGGGAAGGGCGATGACCAGACCAGGCAGGCAGTGCCGGTGCCGAGCAGGTCCACCGCGCTGATCTGCACCTGGTCGTCCACCCGGGGAAAACGGGTCAGGCGATGAGGCGGATGCCATGAATTGCCGGAGTCGTTCAGATGAATCGTGATCGCCGGCCCGCCGAGGTAGACGATGTCGGTGAGCCCAGAGCCGTCGACGTCCGCGAGCAGGATCAGGCGCGGGTCGAACGCCTCGGGCACGTCGAACAGTGGGGCGGCGTCCATCGTGACCTTGGCGCCGAACCGGCCGTACCCCAGGTTCGGCCAGTAGCAGATCTCCCCGTTGCGTATCCGCAGCAGATCCTTCAGCCCGTCACCTGACATGTCCGCCAGGTGGATGGACTGGGTGCGGTCGGAGAAGAGCAGGCGCGGGCCCGGCCGCTGGCATCCGGGCGTCTCGGCGTGGCGGATGTCGCCGTACCCCGTCGCGGTGTCTGTGACATGCGCCGCCGACCAGATGAAGCCGTCGCGGTCGGTGATGAGCGCGTCGCTGATGCCGTCCCCGTCGAGATCGACGAAGCGGAGGTCGGGATCGCGCCAGGGCAGCCCGGCGAGTTCGGTGAAGGTGGTGAACGGACCGTAGGCCCGCTCGTCCGTCCGGCGGAAATAGCCGGGGGCGGGGCCGGACAGATCGACCACGTCGAGTCGCCCGTCGCCGGTGAGATCGACCAGGGCGCGGCTGCCGGTCAGACCGCCGGCCGGGACGGTGGTCACCGGCAGGGCCGGGCCCAGCCGCCCGCCGCCGAGGCCGGGTTTGTAGTACCACCTGTCCGTCTGCGCGGTGAGGACGCCCGGAATGCCGTCACCGTCCAGATCGGCCCACTGGGAGCCCGCGGTCAGACCGGCAGGCAGGTCGGCCAGGCTGGCCGGGTCGAGTTCGCGCACCTCCTGGCGGATCTCCGCGGAGCTGTAGCCCAATTCCAGCGGCGGCAGCGACCGGCGGAGATAGCCTCCTGCCCTGGTGCGGCGATAGCCGCAGTGGGTCACGCTCGTCAGGAACGATCCAGCCGGCGCCCCGGTGGCGTAAGTGAGGTCCGTGGACATGACCAGGCACTTGGCGCCGACCCCCGCCGCATCGGGGAAATGGTGGAACATCAGAATCCGGCGGCACAGCCGGTAGGTACGCACCTCGAAGCCGGCACGATAGCTGGAAAAGGGGTCGTCGCGCACGGCCCAGTCGCCATCCCCGTCTGAGGTGGGCACGTCGGCGTCGTGCTCCCCGTAGTCGAAGACGATCTCGAACATCCAGTCGTTCCGGGTGAGATCCGGCCGCATCAGCCGTGACACCCTGTTCCCGTACTTGATCTTCTTCAGGTAGCGGTTGGCGGAGCAGGTCTCGGGAGTGCGATGCCGTTCGTGGGCCTGGCGTACGTCGACGCCGACGCGGTCCTCGGGCTTGTACTCGTAGACGATCGCGTTACCCAGGTCGTCGAAGCTGTGACAGATCAGCCAGCTGAACACTCTGCGTGTGTCGAGCGGATCGGCGATGCGGGAGCCGGGATCGGCCCCGTACACGGTGGTGACGTTGTCCCGGCTGATCGTGCGCCAGTGCGTCTCCCCGTCCGCGAGCCGCGTCCAGCGTTCGATGCGCGTGAACGTGTCCTCGACGCGTGGCCGATACCGGTCGATACGGTAGCCGCGAGCGTGCTCTGGTTCGACGAACGTCACCGGGGCCCAATCCCTGCCCGGGTCGAGCTCGGGGACCAGGTCTTCCGCGCCGTCCAGCAAGAACACGTCCGACTCCTGGGCGTCCCGGTAACGTGGCAGCCCCTTGTCGGTCTTGCGGGTGATCGCCGGCACCCCCAGGGACCAGCCGAACCCCAACGGCCCGTTGCCGCGCCCCGAGTCGTACGACAGGGCGAGCTGCGCGCCGAACCCGGCTCGCCCTGGACTCGTGACGACGGGGACGGTGAGCGTACCTGTGCCGGTGGCGGCGCTGACGTTGAACTTCTCGCCGATCCCGCGGATCGCTCCACCACCTTTGGGCAGCGTGACCGCGGGTGGCTCCATCGCCGGAGCGGGGCCGGTGCCCGGGGTGACCGGCCCGGATGAACGTCTCGCCGCGCGGTCCGAGGCTCCTGTATTCGGCGGCGACATTCGCTCGGCACCGCCTCTCTGCGGTCGCACTGCGTGAGAATGGATATCCGCACGGTGAAAGTCACTCAAGCGTAGAACGTCGGATGCACGTACGGATGTCATCGCGTCGGGCGTGTCAGCACTATTTGCGTAACCCCGTTGGTTGGGCCGTGCCTTATTCGATCCTCTTTGTGATGAATGCAGCACGTTGGGTAACAACATTGCCTAAGGTGAGGCAGCGGCACACGGGGAGATCCAATGAAGGGGTACGACGTCGAGGGACCGGCGCTGGAACTCGGGGCCCTGGTACGTGCGGACGGCACCGCCGACCCCGCAGAGCAGATCCGGATCGCTCTGAGCATGCTGAACCGGCACGGACTGGTGGCCGGCGCCACCGGAACGGGCAAGACCAAGACCCTGCAGCTCATGGCGGAGCAGCTGGCGACCCAGGGCGTTCCCGTCTTCCTCGCCGACATCAAGGGTGACCTGTCGGGGCTCGCCTCGCCCGGCACGGCCTCCGAGCGCGTCACCCGGCGCGCCGCCGAGGTGGGGCAGGCATGGCAGCCGGCGGCCTGTCCCGTGGAGTTCCTCTCCCTGGGCGGCTTGGGGGACGGCGTCCCGATCCGCGCCACCATGACCGCCTTCGGGCCGACCCTGCTCGCCAAGATCCTCGGGCTCAACGAGACGCAGGAGTCGTCGCTCGGCTTGATCTTCTATTTCGCCGACAAGAACGGAATGCCCCTGCTGGACCTCAAGGACCTCATCGCGGTCATCCGGTATCTGACCGCCACGCCGGAGGCGCTGAGCGGGGTCGGCGGGCTGTCGGCGGCGACGGCAGGGGTCATCCTGCGCACGTTGACCAATTTCGCGGCGCAGGGCGCGGAGGCGTTCTTCGGCGAGCCGGAGTTCGACGTGCACGACCTGCTCCGGGTGACGCCGGACGGCCAGGGGATGATCTCGGTCCTCGAACTGCCCGCCGTGCAGGACCGGCCGCAGCTGTTCTCCACCTTCCTGATGTGGCTGCTCGCCGACCTCTTCCACGTGCTGCCCGAGGTGGGCGACGTCGACAAGCCGAAGCTCGTGTTCTTCTTCGACGAGGCGCATCTGCTGTTCGACGACGCGTCCAAGGCGTTCCTGCAGTCGATCGCCCAGACCGTGCGGCTGATCCGGTCGAAGGGCGTGGGCGTGTTCTTCGTCACCCAGACGCCGAAGGACGTGCCGGCCGACGTACTGGCCCAGCTCGGCGCGCGCGTGCAGCACGCCCTGCGCGCCTTCACCCCCCAGGACGCCAAGGCGCTCAAGGCCACCGTCTCGACCTTCCCCGAGTCCTCCTACGACCTGGAGCGGCTGCTCACCGAGCTCGGCATCGGCGAGGCCGTCGTCACGGTCCTGTCGGAGACGGGCGCGCCGACCCCAGTGGCCTGGGCGCGCCTGCGGGCCCCGCAGACGCTCATGGCGCCGTCGAGCCCGGAGGTGATCCAGGGCGTCATCGCCGCCTCGCCGCTTCAGCGGAAGTACGGGACAGCGGTCGACCGCCAGTCGGCCTACGAGATCCTGTCCGCGAAGCTGGTCGAGCAGCAGCACGCGGAGGCTCCCGCGGCCCCACGCGAGCCGGAAAGGCCCAGGGAGCGGGAGGGCGAACGGAAGCAGTCCGTGCTGGAGAGCGTGCTGGAGTCGAAGGAGTTCCGCTCCATGGCGCGCTCGGCGGCGTCCGCCCTCGGCCGGGAGATCACCAGATCCATCTTCGGCACCGCCCGTCGCGGGCGACGCTGAAGGAACAGACCGCCGCCAAGGACCGGGGGCCCTCAGGTCCCAGGGGCCACTTCGGGGAGCTTGGTCTCGTCGTCGGTCTTGGCCGCGTCCAGGTTCGCCTGGGTCAGGTCCGCGCCCGTCAGGTCGGCACCCTTGAGGTCGCTCCCCTTCAGGTCCGCCCCGCGTAGGATCGCGCCGCGCAGATCCGCTTTGCGCAGGTCCGCCCCGCTCAGGCTCGCCCCGGTCAGGTTCACGCCGCGCAGGTCCGCCCCGCGCAGGTCCGCGTTGAACAGGTCCACCCCGCTCAGGTCCGCCTTCCTCAGGTCCGCCCTCCTGAGGTCCGCCTCGAACAGATCCACCCCGCGCAGGTCTGCGCCGTTCAGGTCCGACTCGCTGAGGTTCGCCATGAACAGGACCGCGTGCGCCAGGTCTGCGCCGTCCAGATACGCCCTGTGCAGGTCGGCGCCGGACAGGTCGGTTGAGGCCAGGTTGGCGCCGCTGAGGTCGGCCCCACGCAGGTCTGCCCGGGTCAGGACGGCGGTGCCGAGGTTCAGGCCGCTCAGATCCGCGCCTGGTACCCGGATGCGCGCCAGGTTGCAGCCGCAGACCCAGTCGTGCCCAAGCTCGCTGTTCAGCGCGTCGTAGAGGCTGCCGAGCACGGTCAGGGCCCGCTGCACGTCGGTGGCCGGCTGCCCGAGCAGCCGGGCCTTCGACATCGAATCGTGCTCGCGCACGTACGCGGCCATGACCTCGACGGTCGTCACGCGATCTCGTTGAGAATCCTGTGCCAGGCGTTGCAGCGTGTGGATCGCGTCGAGACGGACCTCGATCTTCTCGGAACCGAGCTGCTCCACGGCTCGGGTGTACCTGTCGATGCTCTGCGCGTCCTGCGGGGTCTCCATGGACCTGGCGTCGGTGTAGACCAGGCTGCCTGCGGCCAGCACCAACCCCAGGACGATGCCCCAGGTGCTCATCCGCTGCAGAAGCGTCCCCCGTTCGGCGGTGAGCGCGTCGAAGGATCCCTCAGGCGGGCGGGCCTCGATCTCCTCCGGCGTGAGCGGCCGCAGGCCGGCGCGGCGGCGCAGTTCGACTGCGAACCAGCAACCGGCGCCGATCAGGAGGGCGGCGGCCGCGAGGACGGTGAGCGCCACGGGAAGGAGATCCGCTGTGGAGTACGGCGGCACCAGGTAGCGGGGAAGCCGCTCCAGGACCGGCCGCCACCAGGCGGCGCCGGATGCGCCGGCGAGCAGGAGGAATGTCGCGGTAGCGATGACGGTGCTGACGACCACGCTGATCGACCAGATCAGGGCCCGCCGCAGACGCGCTCGCCGTGATGTCACAGCAACCATTCGACCTGAAGGTGGGGGCCGAATGTAAGCCTTTCGAGGGAACTGTAACTTTGGGTGACTCGTCGGACGCGGGGGGCCGGTGAACAGGCGGCCCGGGACCGGGCTCGCGGACCGCGCCCCACCGGTCAAGCATGCCCCGTTCGGCGGCGCGGAGATACTTCGATCACGAAGACTCCTCATCGACTCAACTTCGATCACTTTCGATCGGTACTATGAGTCCGGCGAGGAGGATTATGACGAACACAGCTACCGGCTCGGCGATCAAGTCGGCAGGGCCGCTGCTCACCGCCTGGGGCGCCGCGGCGTCGCAGGAAGGCCTGGCCGGCTCGTTGCTGCCGCCCGACTGGGCACTGCCCGTGCCGTCCGCCGGGGCGGACGTCTGGCGGCGCGCCGCCGATCGCCTCGCCGCCGTCCGCGAGCAGGCGGAGGCCGAGCGGGACACGCCCTGGCCGCAACCGCTGGCCTCGAGGTACACGCGGTTCTTCCGCGACGGTAACCGCACGGAGTACGAGAGCCAGGTGCGCGAGCGCCAGGCCCGGCTCACCCGGGCGGTGCTCATGGCCGCGGCGAGCGGACAGGACGCGTGGCTGGACGAGGCCGCCGACGGCATCGTCCTGCTGTGCGAGCAGAGCTCATGGTGCTGGCCCGCGCACGAGGAGACCTGCCGGCCCCGTGGGACGGTGCTGCCCGACGTGACCTCTCCCTGCCTCGACCTGGGCGCCGCCGACGTGGCCGCCCAGCTGGCCTGGGCGGATCACGTGCTGGGCGCCCGGCTGGACAAGCGCCTGCCCGGGCTGCGGGAACGGGTGCGCCACGAGGTACGCGTGCGGGTGCTCGACCCGTTCGTCCAGCGCGAGGACTGGCACTGGCTGGGCCTCGACGGCGACGTGCACAACTGGTGCCCGTGGATCTGCGGCAACGTGCTCGTCGCCGCGCTGCGCCTGACCGAGCCGGGCGACCTGCGGGCGCGCCAGGTCGCCCTGGCCGTGGCGGGCGTCGACCGCTACCTGGCGGCCCTGCCGGACGACGGTTCCGTCGATGAGGGCTACGAGTACTGGTGGAACGGGGCGTGCCGCGCGCTCGAGGCGCTCGACGTCCTGGAGCACGCCACGTCGGGGGCGCTCGACGCCGCGGTGGTCCCGGTCGTGCGCGAGACGGTCCGCTTCCCGCACCGCATGCATCTGGGCGGGCCGTGGTACCTCAACCTCGCCGACGCGCGCGCCCGCCCGCCCGGCGACCAGCCGTGGCACGTGCCGTACCGGTGGGCCGGCAGGCTCGGCGAGCACGACGCGGCACGGCATGCGGCCGCCCAGCGCCCGGCCACCGTCTCCGAAGAGCTCGGGCGGGCGCTGCGGCAGCTCACCGACGCCGGCTGGCAGGAGGCCGTGGCCGATGCGCCGCCGCTGATCGCCGGGGTCTGGCTGCCCGGGACACAGGTCGGCCTCGCCAGGACGACCGGCGGGACGGCGCACGGCCTCGCGCTCGCGGTCAAGGGCGGGCACAACGGGGAGCACCACAACCACAACGACGTCGGCTCCGTCGTCGTCGCGGTGGACGGCGTGCCCGTGCTCGCCGACCCCGGCAGGCCGACGTACACGGCGCAGACCTTCGGCCCCGACCGCTACTCGATCTGGACGATGCAGAGCGGCTGGCACAACGTTCCCGAGGTGCGCGGCACGCCGCAGGGGCAGGGCGAGCGGTACGCGGCCAGGGAGGTCGAGGTGGTGGACGGGCCGGACCGTTTCGAGGTACGGCTGGATCTGGCGGCCGCCTATCCGGTGCCCGGGCTGGAGCGGTGGTGGCGCAGGGCCGTCCTCGACCGGGGCGGGGCCCGGGTGACGATCGAGGATGCCTGGAGCTTCACCGGCGACGGCGGCGCGAGCGTCCTGCATCTCGTGCTGGCCGGGCAGGTCGGGCAACCGTCTCCTGGGCGGGTCGTGGTCCGGCCGCCGGACGGTGCACGGGCCGCGGTCGTCAGCTGGGATCCTGAGGGCGCGACAGCCGCGCTGACCGTCCGTACGCTGGAGGACCCCGTGCTCTCGCAGGTATGGGGCGAGCGCCTGACCCGGCTGGAGCTGCGGCTGCCCGGCACGGCGCGCGGGGCGTTCGAGGTCCGGGTGGAGGTGGGGGAATGACGGTGTCAGACTCGCCGGGCCAGCTGCCGGACGAGCGCCGCGCCCAGATGGTGGAGCTGCTCCGCAGCCGCGGCGTCGTCCGCGTCCACGAGCTGGCGGCCGAGCTGGACGTCTCGGCCATCACCATCCGCCGCGACATCGCGTTGCTGTCCTCGCAGGGCGTCATCCGCCGGGTCCGCGGCGGCGCCGCGCTCCACGGCCGGCCGCTCGCCGAGACGCTCGCCGCCCCGGAGACAGAGGTGAGGGAGGAGCCGCCGCCCCAGCCGGCCCCCGCGGGGCCACGGCAGGTCACGATCGGGATGGTGGTGCCGTCGCTGACCTACTACTACCCCGACGTGATCAGGGGCGTCCGCGAGGCCGCGGCGGAGTCCGGCGCGCGCATCGTGCTGCGCGGCGGCGGCTACCAGGCCGCCGACGAGCGCCGCCAGCTGTCCCGGATGCTGGAGACGGCGGGCGTGGACGGGCTGCTGGTGACGCCGACCACCACGGGCGAGGAGGGAGAGGCGCTGGTGCGCTGGCTGCAGGGCGCCGACGTGCCCGTGGTCCTCATCGAGCGGGCCGCCACCGTGGGCCCCTACCACGAGGCGATGGAGTCGGTGGTCAGCGACCACGCCTTCGGCGCGGCCATGGCCGTACGGCATCTCGCCGGGCTCGGCCACCAGCGCGTCGGGCTGATCACCACCCAGCAGAGCCCGACGGCCCCGCACGTACGGCGCGGCTGGCGGCAGGCGTGCGAGGAGCTCGCCCTCCGGCTCGACGGCACCCCGGACATGAGCACGGTCGATCAGCTGCATCCCGAATGGCCGGCGACGCTCGACCGGGTGCTCGACGAGTGCGTCGCCTCGGGGACGACGGCGCTGCTCGTCCACTCGGACCCGGAGGCGATCAGCCTGGTCGAACGCTGCCAGGAACGCGGCCTCCAGGTGCCCGGCGACCTCGCCGTGGTGGCCTACGACGACGAGGTGGCCGAGCTGTGCGACCCGCCGCTGACCGCGGTCCGCCCGCCCAAGACGGCCATCGGACAGGCGGCGTTCGCGCTGCTCGCGGCGCGCCTTGCCGACGAGGATCCGCAACGGCCCGCCCACCGCGTCGTCATCGAGCCGCGCCTGATCGTCCGGGCGTCGTCATCGCGCCGCGCCTGATCGCCGCGGCGCGGTGATCAGGCCGGGCCGAGCACCGTCCCCGCCACGGCGCCGAGGTCGTCCTGCGTCCCGTCCGGCCACGTGACGCGGGCGGCCGCCGCGCCGTGCCAGGTGAGCGCGGGCGGGCTGCCCGGCTCCTGCCCGCCGAGGTGAACCGCCACCTCGTACCACGTGTCCGGTCTGGCGGGCCCGCTGGTCGCGCACCACGGGATGAGCGTCCACGGGCCCAGCGGCGAGGAGCCCTCGGCGGAGATCACGCCGGACAGGTCCAGCCCCGCTCCGGCGACGACGCACGAGTGCGCGGCGCCGTACGAGACTTCCGCTGCGCGGGCGGCCTGCGCGGCCGGGACGGGCCAGCCACCGATGCGCAGCGCGCCTGGGACGGGACGTGAACCGGCGTCGCCGTCCGACCGAGCCGAGCCGGCGGCCTGCGGCGAGCTCGGCAGCCGCACCAGGCGCAGCTCCCAGGCCCCGCGCACGGCCGAGATCACCTCGATCCACGGTCCCAGATGCACCGCACCGGGCCGGCCGTAACCGTGGTCGTGGCCGTCCGCCTCGACGTCGACCCAGTGGGCCTGCCAGCGCGAGGCCCCCACCAGCGTCCCGGACGGCAGGCGGTCGAGCAGCACCGTCTCGAACCCCGTACGGTGGCTGGGCCGCCCGCCCTCGTCGAGGATCGTGACCGACTGGTCCAGCGGCTCGGCCGCGTGCTCCCCGGCCAGCACGGGGGAGGTCGCGGTCGAGTAGCCCAGCCGCGCGTACAGCGGCGAGTCGGTGCGGTTCGCCCCTGGACGGGAGTGGTCGGTGCCGTGGTTGACCACGCGCACGACGCCGTCGGCGCCAGTGCCGCTGACCAGCCAGCCCGGCGCGGGCACCGCGAGGTGGAAGTCGCCCGTCTCGACCGGCAGGGGCTCCTCGACGGCCGTCCACACCGGGTGGTCGGCGGGCAGGCAGAGCCCGAAGAAGCCCTTGGCCGCCCAGTACGGCGAGCCGGGCCCCGAGTACGACTGGGCGATCGGCGGCCAGGCCCCGTGCCAGCCGAGCGTCAGGACGCCGTCCTCGTCCGGCGCCCCGTGCTCGGTGAAATGGCGGACGATTCCCGAGGCGGCGCGGCGCAGGAGCCCCGGGCTCGGCGTCGCCGTGCCCGAGCGCGCGCCCACCCAGAACTGCGTGGCCGCGGCGAACCGGTAGGTGAGGCTGCGCCCCTGGATCAGGGGCGAGCCGTCGGCGCCGACGAGGTGCACCGCGTCGTCCAGGTAGCGTTCGAGCCGCTCCAGGTACACCGGCCGCCGCGAGTCCGCCGCCGGGTCGCCCGCGGCCATCTCGCTCCAGATCAGCGGGTAGAACTGCAGCGCCCATCCCGAGTAGTGGTCGTAGGAGCGCTCCGCGCCGTCGGCGTACCAGCCGTTGCGGCGGGCGAAGCCGTCCAGGACCGTGAGCCCGTCCTCGATGTCCTTGCGCTCGTAGGGGCCGCCGACCGAGGCGAGGAACTGCTCGACGACGATCTGGAACCAGATCCAGTTGATCGGCGGGTAGTGGGCGCCGACCGCGGGCGCGAGGTAGTCGACGACCTGCTCCCGCACGCGGGCGTCGAGCCGGTCCCACAGCCACGGCCTGGTCAGGTGGAGCACCAGGGCGATGGACGCGGCCTCGACCTTGGCCTGGTCGTGCTCGTCCAGCCGTACCCAGCGCTCGGGCGAGCGGGGATCGGTCCCCGACGCGAGCCCCTCGGCGTACCACTCCATGAGTCCCAGCGGATCGCGCCCGGCCTCGCCCGCCACCCGGAACCCGGCGGCCAGGAACGTGCGCGCGAAGCCCTCCAGCCCGTCGACGTCGGCCCCGTACCCGCCCGGCGGGCCGGGGAAGGAGATGCGCGCGTGCGTGTCCGAGGCGTAACGCCGCGCCGACAGCAGGAGGTGGTCGGCGAGGGCCGCCCAGTGGTTCCGCGTCCACCCCGTGTACGGTGACAGCCGCAGGTCGTCGAACTCCCTGAGCGCGCGCATGAGCCCTCCTGATCGGAACTGTGTGCCCCGGGAGTTAACGCGAATGCTTCCTCCCACGTCAAGGGCGTTGAACGCCCACCGTACATTATCGATCAATATCGATCAGATTACGTGATTGCTCTGGATTAACAGAGTATTGACGTGATTGAAATGATCAGACATGATCGGCGGCACTGGTAAGCGCTTGCCGCCGAAAGGACCCAGGTGAGAGACGTACGACCGCAGGCCCTGCTGGTCATGGACCCCGCGAAGTTCGCCGTTCAGTTCCAGGAACCGCAGCTGCGCCGGTTGCAGGACCTCGTCGAGCTCGCCGACCCGATCTCGACCGGTGACCTGGACGCGCCGCACGTGCGGCGGCGGCTGCGCGAGGTGGAGGTGCTGGTGACCTCGTGGGGCTGCCCCCCGCTGACGGCCGAGCGGCTCGCCGACGCGCCGCGGCTGCGGGCGATCTTCCACTGCGCGGGCACGGTGCGCACGTTCGTCACCGACGAGGTCTGGCGCCGCGGGATCCTCGTCACCAACGCCGCCGACGAGAACGCGATCCCGGTGGCCGAGTTCACCCTCGCGGCGATCATCTTCGCAGGCAAGAAGGCGCCGTTCCTCGCCCAGGACGCGCGCCGCCACCGCGACGACTGGTCCTACCTGGCGCGCCGCGGGGAGCTGACGAACCGCGGGCGCACGATCGGCGTCGTCGGCTTCTCCCGTACGGGGCGCCGGGTCGTCGAACGGCTGCGCGCCCTGGAGGTGGACGTCCTGGTCGCCGACCCCTACGCCGATCCGGCCCAGGTGAGCGCCGCGGGCGGCCGCCTGGTGGGACTGCACGAGCTGCTGTCACGCTGCGACGTGCTCACATTGCACGTCCCGGCGCTGCCGTCCACCCGTCACCTGATCGGGGCACGGGAGCTGGCCATGCTGCGCGACGGGGCGACCGTCATCAACACCGCACGCGGCGCCGTGCTGGACACCGCCGCCCTGGAACGCGAGTGCGGCAGCGGACGGCTCGACGCGATCCTCGACGTCACCGAGCCCGAGCCGCTGCCGGCCACCTCGCCACTGTACGACCTGCCCAATGTCATGATCACCCCCCACGTCGCCGGCTCTCTCGGATCGGAGACCCGGCGGATGAGTGAGAGCGCGCTCGACGAGCTCGAACGTTACCTGTCGGGCGAGCCGCCCCGCGCGGCCGTGACCGCCGACGACTTTTTGGTAAGCGCCTGAGCCCGGAGACCGGCTCAATGGAAAGGAGACCGGATCAATGATCCTTTCGCACGCGGCAGGAAGAGCCCGAGGGCGCCGCCATCTGATCAAGAGCATCGGCGTCGCGGCCGCGCTCACCCTCGCGGCGGCCGCCTGCGGCTCCGGCGGGCAGGCGGGCGGCAGCGGCGGCGGGAGCAACACGCTGACCGTCACGGTGTGGAACATGGCCAAGACGCCCGAGTTCAAGACGCTGTTCGACGCCTTCGAGCAGGCGAACCCGGGCATCAAGATCAAGCCGGTGGACATCCTCGCCGACGACTACGCCGAGAAGGTCACCACCATGCTCGCCGGCGGCGACACGACCGACGTGATCACGATGAAGAACGTCACGGACTACTCGCGCTACTCCAGCCGCGGCCAGCTCCTCGACCTCACCGACATGGCCAAGTCGGCCGACGCCTCGAAGCTTGCCGGACTGGACGCCTTCAACGTCAAGAACTCCTACTTCGCGCTGCCGTACCGGCAGGACTTCTGGCTCCTCTACTACAACAAGAAGTACTTCGACAAGGCGGGCGTCAAGTTCCCCGAAGGCGCCACCTGGGACCAGTACGCCAAGCTCGCCCAGCAGCTCACCAAGGAAGAGGGCGGCAAGAAGGTGTACGGCACCTACCACCACACGTGGCGCTCGGTGGTGCAGGCCATCTCCGCCGCCCAGACGGGCGGCGACCAGCTCGGCGGCGACTACAACTTCTTCACCGAACAGTACGGGACGGCGCTCGGGCTGCAGAAGGCCGGCGCCACCCTCGACTTCGGCACCGCGACCGCGCAGAAGTCGGACTACAAGACGATGTTCGAGAGCGGTTCGACGGCCATGCTGCCCATGGGCACGTGGTACATCGCCGCGCTGCTGGCGGCGAAGGAGAAGGGCGCCACCGACGTCGACTGGGCGCTCGCCCCGATGCCGCAGCGTCCCGGCGGCACGGGCGTGACGACCTTCGGCTCGCCGACCGCCTTCGCCGTCAACAAGCGCGCCACGAACTCCGACGCCGCCAAGAAGTTCGTGCAGTTCGCCGCCGGCAAGGCCGGCGCCGAGGCGATCGCCAAGATCGGCGTGGTGCCGGCGCTGCAGAGCCCGGAGATCACCAGCGCCTACTTCGCGGTCAAGGGCATGCCGACCGACGAGCTGTCGAAGAAGGCGTTCCAGCCTGACAAGGTCGTCCTGGAGATGCCGGTCAGCGAGCACACCTCCGACGTCGACACGATCCTCAGGGAGGAGCATGAGCTGATCATGGTCGGCGACAAGACGGTGGCCGACGGCATCAAGTCGATGAACGAGCGCGTCAAGAACGAAGTCCTGAACTAGGGAACGGCGGCGGGCCGCCGGGACATCCGGCGCCCGCCGCTTCCCTGGAGGAATCCCCATGACTCACGTCATCACGCAACCGGCCCCATCATCAGCAGGGCCCCGCTCCAGGCGCGCCCGGCGCAACATCCTCGTCGGGTGGAGCTTCATCCTGCCGAACTTCGTCGGTTTCGCGCTGTTCACGCTCCTGCCGATGCTCGCGGCGTTCGCGCTGGCGTTCCTGGACTGGGACTCCTACAGCACGCCCGAGTGGGTGGGGCTGAAGAACTTCCAGCGCCTGCTCGGCGACGAGAACTTCCACGTCGCGCTGCGCAACACGCTGTACTACGCCGCCGGCCACATCCCGTTGACGCTGATGGCCGCGCTCGGCCTGGCGATCGTGCTCAACAGGAAGATCCGCGGCGTGCAGTTCTTCCGCACCGCGGCGTTCTTCCCGTACATCACCTCGCTGGTCGCCGTCGCCGTCGTGTGGAACATGCTGTTCAACCCGACGGCGGGCCCCATCAACCAGGCCCTCGAAGCGATCGGCGTCGCCAGCCCGCCCCGGTGGGTGGCCAGCACCGACTGGGCGATGCCCGCGGTGATCGCCACCAGCGTGTGGCGGGACATGGGGTACTACATGGTGCTCTACCTGGCCGGCCTGCAGACCATCCCGAACGAGTACTACGAGGCCGCCCGGGTGGACGGGGCGAACGCCTGGCAGCGCTTCTGGGGCGTCACCCTGCCGTGCCTGCGGCCCACGACGTTCTTCGTCCTCGTCATGCTGACGATCCAGAGTTTCAAGGTCCTCGACCTCATCGTCGTCATGACCGACGGCGGCCCCGGGCGCAGCACGCTGGTCCTGGCCCAGCTCGTCTACCGGGAGGGCATCACCGAGGGCCACTTCGGCTACTCCTCGGCGATCGCCCTGGTGCTGTTCGTCGTCGTGCTCACCGTGACCGTCGTCCAGTTCCGCCTCAACGAACGCAGGAGCGCCTGATGGCCACACTGCATGATGCTCCACCGGCCACCGCCGGCCCGCCCCGGCAGGCGCCCGCGGGCGCGGACCGCCCGGGGCGGGGGCTCGTCCGCAAGGCGCTGGCCTACGCTCTGCTCGTCGTCGTGGCGGCGCTGGTGCTGGTGCCGTTCGCGTGGATGCTCTCGTCCTCGCTCAAGCGCGACAACGAGGTCTTCACCATCCCCATCGAGTGGATACCCCGCGAGTTCCACTGGTCGAACTTCGTGGAGATCTGGGACCGCATCCCGCTGCTGACCTATCTGGGCAACTCGGCGTTCCTGTCCGTCACCATCACGCTGCTGCAGCTGCTCACGGGGAGTTTCGCGGCCTACGGGTTCTCCAAAGTGCGCTTCCCCGGGCGCGACGCGCTGTTCCTGGCCTACATCGGCACCATCGCCGTGCCGTGGCAGGCGTACATGGTGCCGCAGTACATCATGATGCAGCGGGCGGAGCTGACGAACACCTACTGGTCGATCATCCTGCTGCAGGCGTTCGGGGCCTTCGGCGTGTTCCTCATGCGCCAGTACTACATGTCGATCCCGGACGAGCTCTGCGAGGCCGCGCGGATCGACGGGCTCAGCGAGTACGGCATCTACCGGCGGATCATGCTGCCCCTGTCCAAGCCGGCGCTCGCCAGCCTGGCCCTGCTGACCTTCGTCAACACGTGGAACGACTACATGGGGCCGTTCATCTACCTGACCAGCAACGAGCTGTGGACGGTGCAGCTCGGCCTGCGCTCGTTCATCGGGCAGTACGACGCCGAGTACGCCATGATGATGACCGGCGCGGCGCTGTCGATCCTGCCGATCCTGGTCGTCTTCCTGTTCGGGCAGCGGTACTTCATCCGCGGCATCGCGACCAGCGGGCTCAAAGGATGAGGGCGCTGCTCAGGCCCGCGAGGCAGGAGACCTACGAGAAGGTCTTCCGCGCCGTGCACACCGGGCTCGTGACGAACGTCCTGCTGGCCGTCGCGTGCGCGCCGCTCCTCGCGGCGCTCGCGATCGTCAGGGACCCGCTGGCGTCGTGGCCGTTCTTCGCCGTGTTGTCGGCTCTGTGCGCGCCCGCGCTGACTGGGGCGTTCCGGTGCTTCGCCGAGCTGGGCGAGGGCTCGGCGGCCGTGTTCCGCCCGTTCCGGGACGGCTACCGCCGGGCCGCGGGCCGGTCGCTGATCGTCTGGGCGGCCGGCGCCGCTGCCGTGAGCGTGCTGGCCGTGGACGCCGTCGCCGTCTCGCGCACCGCGTGGGGCCCCGCGCTCGCGCCGTTCTTCGCGACCGCGGCGGTGCTGGTCGTGGCGGTGGTCGTCGCCGTCCTGGCGCTGCTGGCGGAGCAGCCTTCCGTACGGCTGCGCGACCTCGTCCGGCCATGCCTCTACCTGGTGGCGCGGCGCTGGTACCTGGCCGCGGCCAACGTCGTCGTGCTGGGGCTGGCCGTGACGGTCATCCTGCTCAAACCGGTGATCGGGGTGCTCCTCCTGTGCTCGCCCCTGCTCTACCTGGTGTGGGCCACGACCCGGTTCATTCTCGCGCCGGTCCTGCCGTCCGGCCAGGCCCGCTGGGCGCGCCGCCTCGACAGCCGAACCTGACCCGTAGTAGAGATGGATCACGTCCAGGACCTGCGAAAACGCGACTTTCCGCAGGAGTAGCACGCGGCGTGCCACGCACAGAAGGACTGTGCACGCCGGATGACGGGCCGGGCGGCCAACCAACCAGACGGCCTCGACTCCTGGCACGGCGGGACCCTGCCGTAGCTCCTCTGCTACTGCAACCCGGCTCGGCTCGGCTCGCGAAGCGCGCCGGCTTTCCGGCGCAGAGCCTACGGGGGGTTATCCGTGTCTTTTTCGCAAGTCGCACGCCGCGCGGGGGCGGCAGCGGCCATGGGGGCGGCGTTCGTGCTGCTCTTTCCCGGGGTGGCGCTGGCGGCACCGGGCGACCTGGACCCGAGCTTCGGCTCCGGCGGTAAGGTGACCACCGACTTCGGCGGCGGCGATGACGTGCCCACGGGGATGGTGGTTCAGCCCGACGGCAAGATCGTCGTCGTTGGCCGGACGAACAGTCTCTTCGCGCTGGCCCGCTACAACAGCGACGGGAGCTTGGACTCCGGGTTCGGCGTCGGCGGCAAGGTGACCACCGACTTCGGCGGTGATGACGAGGCGAACGCGGTGGCGCTGCAGGCCGACGGCAAGATCGTGGTGGCAGGCGATGGCGGGCTCACCGGCGACTTCGCGCTGGCCCGCTACAACACCGACGGCACCCTGGACCCGAACTTCGGCTCCGGCGGCAAGGTGACCACAAACTTCGGCGCTAGCGGCGATTCAGCTTTGGGGGTGGCGCTGCAGGCCGACGGCAAGATCGTGGCCGCTGGCGCCAGCGGATCAGACTTCGTCTTCTCGCTGGCCCGCTACCACGCAGACGGGAGCCTGGACACCGGGTTCGGGTCCGGCGGCACGGTGACCACCGACTTGGACGGCAGCTCCGAGCATGCCCGTGAGGTGGCGGTGCAGGCCGACGGCAAGATCGTCGCCGTCGGCCGCTCGGGCGGCGTCGGCGGCTTCGCGGTGGTCCGCTACAACGCCGACGGCAGTCTGGACTCCGGCTTCGGCACCCTCGGCGTGGTGACCACCGACTTCGGCCCCTTCGAGGATTTCGCTCAGGGGATGGCGCTGCAGGCCGACGGCAAGATCGTCGCCGTCGGCTACAGCGGTGGCGACAGCGACTTCACGCTGGTCCGCTACAACAGCGATGGCAGCCTGGATTCCGGGTTCGGCGCCGACGGCAAGGTCACCACCGACTTCGGCCCTGGCGGCGAGGATGGTGCGAACGCTGCGGTACTGCAAGCTGACGGCAAGATCATCGCTGCCGGCCGCGGATTCGGCACCTTTGCGCTGGCCCGCTACAACAGCGATGGCAGTCTGGATTCCGGGTTCGGCTCCGGCGGCAAGGTCACCACCGATTTCGGCACCTCTGGGGCCGCGGGGGTGGCGCTGCAGGCCGACGGCAAGATCGTCGCCGCCGGCTTCAGTGGACTGCTGAGCCAAGACTTCGCGCTGGCCCGCTACGAGGGCGGCGGCGGAGGCGGGCCGACCGGCGTGGACCTGTCGGTCACCAAGGCCGGGCCGGAGACCGCCAGCCTGGGTGATCAGACCTCCTACGTCGTGACGGTGACCAACAACGGCACCACGGCGGCCACCGATGTCACGCTCGAGGACACCCTCACCGGACCCGGCGCACCGGTGTCAGCCGCACCCAGCCAGGGCACCTGCACCACCACAGCCACCGGCGCCGACTGCGCACTGGGCTCTCTCGCCCCCGGCGACGAGGCCACGGTGACCGTAGTCGTCGAGCCCACGGCCACCGGCACCGTCTCCGACACTGTCACGGTCAGCGCCGCGGAGCCCGATCCAGAGCCCGCCGACAACACGGCCACAGTGACCACCACCGTGGACAACGCCCATGGCTGCACGGTCATCGGCACCGTTGACGCCGACAGCCTCGGGGGCACGTCCGGCGCGGACGTGATCTGCGCCCTCGGCGGCAACGACACCATCACAGCGGGCAGCGGCGCCGACACCGTCCACGGCGGTGCCGGGGATGACATCGTCGTCGGCGGCTCGGGCACCGACACGCAGTACGGCGGCCCCGGGAATGACACGCTGAACGGCGGCAGCGGCGGCGACACCCTGAACGGTGGCACGGGGAACGACACGCTCAACGGCGCGGGCGGCGCCGACCTTCTCGACACCGTCGACGACGTTTCCGGCAACGACGCGGCCAACGGCGGCTCCGGCACCGACACCTGCACCACCGACCCGGGCGACACCCTCACCAGGTGCCCGTAGCGAGGACACGACAGCCCATCGGCTGTGCTGAGAACACCGACGCAACCGGCCTTGGGACGACCGCGTGCATGTGCTGCACGTGGGCGCTGACGTCGGTTGAGTGAAAGGCCGCCAATCGCCGGCCAGGCCAACGCGCCCTGCGGACTCCACCGAGCCCGCAGGGCGCATCACGTTGCTCGCTCACCGGCGACGGCTCGACGCAGGGTTACCGCGTGTCATGGGGCTTTCTCCGCTCGGCGATCTGGGCTTCGCCGCGGGTGGAGTCGCCTGCGCCACGGACGGCGCTGATGCCGTCGCCCCGCTGCGGCGGGGCCTTGTCGGCGCGCCGATCCCAGCGGGGTGGAAGGGCGGGGAGGTCCGGCTACCACCCCGGACCCGCCCCCACCCGGGCAAAGGGCTCCGCGAAGAGTCACTCTGCACCTCAAGGCGACAATACCCTGTGCATGCCACTGATCGCTGAGAGTAACGGAAACGTGGCGCTAGAAAGACTCTCAAGTTCGCGCCTCGCGTTGCCATGCACCTACCGGATTCACACAGTAGAGTGCCTCTTGTGCTGACCCACCGTAGTCGGACAACTACCAACCGTCGCAAATGCGGTCAAGGTCGGCACTGCTCCGCGAAGTGAATCAAGTCAGTGATTCTGGACAAGAAAGGCAAAACCCCCATGTCGCTCACGCACCTACCGATCATGCTCGTGATCATCGCGGTACTAGGACTGGCGTACTATGCCATCCGCAAGCTGTCCGACGTCGCGCCCAAGACGATCGCGGCGGTTATCGCGGCTCTGGCGACGCTCATTGGGGCCATACCCATCCTGATCGAATCGCTCAGATATTGACCTACGGGCGCAGTCGATCAGGATTTCGACACGATATGACGAAAGGGTCCCCGCCCGCCGACTCGGCGAGCGGGGATCCTCTGCGTCAATGGACGTCTGCCCGGCGAACACTCCGCATGCACCGCTATGACCCGCCCGAGGCCAGCACGATCAGGCCGGAACCGGAGTCGTCGGGCTTCGTCGTCGTTCTGTCGACATAGGCCTTGACGGCCTGCCCGGCCCAGTCGTCCCGGACGAGCTCCTCGAGCCGCTTGCCGTCGTCGATGACGAACAGCTGCTTGAGCACACCGCTGCGGTGAGCCAGGGCGAGCAGGGTGACGGTACGGGCGTCTGGCTTCTGGCCGCGTACCACTTTGCCGAGCCGCTTCCTGATCTCGCGCACCAGCGCGACATCGTCGTGCTCGTACCTTTCGACCGGGATCAATCCCAGGACGCGGGACTCGCCGGCCTTGAACGCACCTCGTTCCGAAAGCCGCTGCAGGTAATGCCGGCGCTTGCGCAGGGGATTGATCCTGATCAGCCATTGCCTGGGCGGCAGTGCCTTGCCCGCCTTGACCATCTGGGCGAGCACGGCGTCCAGCTCGGCGTCGCCGACCGGCCGCCCGTCCGCCACGGCCAGATCCGCGCCCCTCAACTCCACCCTCCCGAGCCCGGCCAGCTCGGCCAGCTCGGCGGCGGTGAGGCTGATGTTCAGCACATTGTTGGGGATCAGTTGCTTGCCGTCGTTCTCCCGGTGGGCGAGCAGGATGAGCTCTTCTGGGAACGTGAGCTGTTGAGGGGACATAGGGGGAGTGTCGCGCCGGCGCGGTGCCCCGGCGTAGACGCTGATGTCATCAGCGGAACCTGACATCTGTCATGTGGTCAGCGGGCTGCCGGCCGTGCGACCTTGGTGCGGGCTGCGGCGCGGGGGGCCTGGTTTGAACGGGACTATGCCGTCTGGACAGTGGCGGCGTTCGCGACGGCCGCCGCCGCGAACGCCCGCACGATGGGGTGGCACTGGCCGCCGTCTCCTGCCAGCTCCGGCTGGAAGAGCGTCACCAGGTAGAACGGGTGCTCCGGTAGCTCCGCGACGCGGATCTCGCCCTCGTCGTCGTAGCCGGTGAAGCGCAGTCCGTGCGCGCGCAGCGTATCGGCGTACGAGGCGTTCAGGCCGTACGCGCAGTGGTAGCGCTCGACGGAGCGCTCGGTGCCGAGGATCCGCTCCGCCATCGAGCCCGGCTCGACCAGCACCACGCTCTCGTGGCCGACCAGTGAGCAGGCCAGCGGGACGACGAGCTGCTGCTCGGCGTCCGGCGTGGTCTCCGCGTTGCTCGCTCTGGCGATGCCGCAGACGTGGCGCGCGTACTCCAGCAGGGCATGCTGGAATCCGCCGCAGGTGCCGAGCAGCGGGATACCGCGCTCGCGGGCGGTCCGGAGAGCGGAGAGCGCCCCTTCTTCGCTGCGGTACGGGGTGCCGGGCAGCACCCATACCCCGTCGAAGCCCTCGATGCGGGTGTCCGGCACGTCGTCGGTGGCCACCCAGTACGCGTCCAGCGCGAGCCCGTCGCGGGCGCGCAGCGTCTCGATCAGGCGGGGGATGCGGGTGTGCGAGCGAACGTGCGGCGAGCGGTCACCTACGAGGGCGACGCGCGCGGTGCGAGTCTCAGGCATGGCTCTCATCCTCCCGATGTGTCGCCGATAAGGCCAACGACTGTTTCTCGTGAGCCCATAAGCGATACTGATGCCGTGGATCCACACCTGCTCCGGACGTTCGTGACCGTGGCCCGCCGCGCGTCCTTCTCCACCGCCGCTCAGGAGCTGGGGTACACCCAGTCCGCGGTGTCCCAGCAGATCGCGGCGCTGGAGGCCGACCTCGGCGTGCCGCTGCTGCGGCGGCGGCCGGTGACCCCCACCGACGCCGGCCACCGGCTGCTGGAGCACGCCGCGCCGATCCTGCTGCGCCTGGACGCGGCGCGCGCCGACATCCGCCGGGTCTCCGGCGCGCCGCCCGCCCATCTGCGGGCAGGCGCGTCGCCGCTCGCGGACAGCGGCCGCCTCGCCGAGGCACTTGTGGGGGTGCGGCAATCGATGCCACGCGTGTCCGTCGTGCTGTCGGTGCTCGGGCGGGAGGAGGTCGTCACCGCCGTCGCCCGCGGCGAGCTGGACATCGGCCTGGTCGACGGCGTGACGGCCCCCAGCGACCCGCTGCGGTTGGCCGACCTCGGCGCGCTGACCACCGTCGTGGTCAGCGAGGGGCCGCTTGCGGTCGTGCTGCCGGACGGCCACCCCCTGGCCACGCGAGCCACGCTGCGTCTGGACGACCTCGCGGACGCCTGGTGGATCGACGCCCCGGACGCCGCCACCCCGCTCGCCCAACTGCGGGCGGTGGCACGCGCCGACGGCTTCCGTTCCGGCTTCGCCTACGACGGCGCGGAGCGGTCCGTGCTGCTGGCGCTGGTGGCCGCCGGCGCCGGGCTCGCGCTGCTGCCCGAGTCGGTGGCCCGCGACCGGTCTGACGTGGCCGCGGTACCCCTTGCCGCTCCCGCTCCAGTGCACCGCACCGAACTGGCGCACGGCAGCCTCACCGGTCCCGCCGCCGCCCTCGCCACGCGCCTTACCGGTCCCCTCCCGTGATCGGCCTTGAATCCGATGCGAGGAAGAGGCGTTCGACTTCGGCCGCGTGGAAGCCTACTTAAGTCGGTGGTGGGCGCCGCCGGATCAGGATCAAGGTGGGCGCATGGCCTGGCGTCCCGTTCTCGCGCTGCTGCTGATGGCGCCGTACCTGGGGGAGGTGCTGTCCACCGCGACATCCCCGCTCGAGTTGCTGGTGCCGTGGAATCTCGTCGTGCTCGACGCGCTCGTCGGACTCGGCGGCCGCTACGACCTCACCCTCGGCGCCGTGCTCACGGCGCTGGTTCTGGCCTGGCTGCACCGTCGCGTCCACGGGCGGGCGAGCGGTGCAGGACCTGGTCGGTGATTCCAGCCGCGGGTCTGGTAGTTCTGGCGGCGTGGGAGTAGAACCGGTGGACCCGGCAGCGGAGTTCGAGGAGTTCCGGCATGTCCTGTTCGCCCTGGCGTACCGGATGCTGGGGGAGGCGGGAGAGGCCGAGGACGTCGTCCAGGAGGCGTACGTGCGCTGGCAGGGGCACGCCGGCGAGGTCGTGACGCCACGGGCGTGGCTCACCAAGGTAGTGGCGAATCTGTGCCTCAACCTGATGGACTCTGCCCGCGCCCGGCGCGAGAGTTACGTGGGCCCCTGGTTGCCGGAGCCGGTGTTCACCGAAGGGGGTGTCCTCGGACCGCTGGAGGCGGCCGAACAGCGGGAGTCCGTCACGATGGGCATGCTGGTGCTGCTGGAGCGGTTGACGCCCGCCGAGCGGGCGGTGTTCGTGCTCCGCGAGGCGTTCTGACCCGGTTGCCGGTCACGCCGGTCCTCGCGGGTACCGCCTTCCAGCCGATCGACTCCGCCGAGGTGGCGGCGCGCGTGGCCGAGGCCGCCGAGGGTGCGCCCGCCGGACGGCTGCCCGACGTGGGCGGGCCGGAGATCCGCCCCTTCGCCGACCTGGCCCGCGCCTACCTGCGGGCACATGGCCGGTACCGGCCCGTCGTGCCGGTCTTCGTGCCCGGCCCCGGGGGAGCCGCCTTCCGCCGCGGAGTGCACCTGGCCCCGGAGCGGAGGGTCGGCCGGCGGACCTTCGCCGACTTCCTGGCCGCGCGGCTCGGTGAGGGTGTCCAGTCGTGAAGGGGAGGGCCTGGCTGCGGGGCGCGCTCGTTTCACTGGCCGTGCTCGAATCCATGGCGGGGGTGTGGCAGTTGTTGTGTCCCCGGTCCTTTTTCGATGACTTCCCCGCGAAGGGGAACGCCTGGGTGGCGGCGCTCCCGCCGTACAACGAGCACCTGCTACGGGACCAGGGCGGTATGCATCTGGCCATGGCGGTGATGTTCGCCGCGGCGGCGATCGCCATGGAGCGGCGGCTCGTCAACAGCGCGCTGATCGCCAATCTGGTGTTCGCGGTCCCCCACGCCGTCTTCCACGCCACCCATCTGGAGGTGTTGTCACGGTTCGACGCCATCGCGCAGACGGTCACGCTGCTGGCGGCCGTGCTGATTCCAGCGGGCTTGCTCCTTCTCTGCCGCGCGGTCCTCGAACGGCCGAAGGGCAGCTCACCGCCCGCCTAGCCAGTGAGCTGTCCCGGCAGCGTGCGTGCGGGTCAGCGGGTCAGGAGCGGGGCGATGGACTGGACGGATTCGGCCGGCGTGCCGGGCATCGCCCAGAAGACGTGGTCGACGGCCAGCTGGTCCAGCCGGTCCAGATCGCCCGCGACCTGCTCGGCGGAGCCGGTCAGCGGCGCCCGCTCGTCCAGCGGTTTCGCCGTCACCGCCCCGTTGACCTGCACCACGACGGGGCCCGCGGGATGCCCGGCGGCCCGCGCCGCCTGCCGGTACGCCTCGATCGTGCCGGTCAGGGCGTCCCAATCGAAGATCACCAGGCTCACCCCGGCGCCGAGCCGGGCCGCGCGCTCGATCGAGGCGGGTGCGAAGCCGCCGACCAGCAGGACCGGGCCGCCTTCGCGCACCGGCTTGGGGCCGATCTCGCACTCGGGGATCTGGTAGAAGCGCCCCTCGAAGCTCACCGGGTCAGGGCCCCACACGGCCTGCATCGCCCGTAGGTGCTCCTCGAAGCCGGCCCCGCGCCGCTTCATCGGCACCCCGGCGGCCTCGAACTCCTGGGACATCCAGCCCTGCCCGACGCCCGCCAGTAGCCGTCCGCCGCTCAGCCGGTCGAGGGTGGCGATCCGCCGGGCCAGTACCACCGGGTTGTGGAACAGCGCGTCCAGCACGCTGGTGCCCAGCTTGATCCGTTCGGTGCGGGCGGCGACATGCCCGAGCACCTCCAGGGGGTCGTAGACGTTGGCGAACCCCTCCGGCGGGTCCATCACCGGCCCGCCCTCGCCACCCATCGCGATCGGCACGGTCGGCCGGAGCAGCCGCTCGTACGTCCAGACCGAGCCGAGCCCGGCGCGTTCCGCCGCCTCCGCCACCTGGACGATCGCCTCCGGCGTCGCGTGCTCGCCGCCGGTGGGGAGGCCGACCCCCAACTGAACACCGCTCATTCCGCTGCCCTCCAGTCCGTGCAAGCCCATGTCGGGTCATGTCTGCACATACAGACCGGGCCGACGGCGAGAACTCATCGGTCGGTCAGTGCAGTGCCTGTCCGAGGCCTGCCGGCAGCAGGGCGCGGAGGGCGGCGTGGACGGCGTCGAGGTCCACAGCCTCGGGAGCGACCCGCCACTGGGCGTGAACGCCGATGATGGCCCCCACCACCACCACCGTGAACGCCTCCGGGGTGGCCCCCGCGGGTAGCGCCTCCATCGGGGTCCGGGCTTGCACCCCCTGCCGGAGCGCCGCGTGGAGCCGCGCGTAGTGCCCACGGATCGGCGAGCCGACCTCCACGGCCTCGGCGAGCAGGGTGATGAACAAGCGCGTGACAGGCAGCCGGATGAAGTCCATGACCTGCTCGAGCGGATCACCGGGATGCTCCCCGGCGGGCGGCGGGAAACCGGCCAGCACGGCCTGAAGCTGGTCGTCGACCACCGCTTCCAGCAGGCCCAGCTTGTTGCCGAAGTGCCAGGGGATGGAGCCGCGGCTGATGCCGGCCTTGTCGGCGATGTCGATGAAGCTCGTCTGCCGGTATCCCTTCTCGGCGAAGAGCTCGGCGGCGGCCGCCACCAGCAGCCGGCGGCTCTCCTGAGTCCTCTCGATACGTCGCGTGGCCATGCGGACAATCTAACCAGCTATGCCGAACGACAGAGCAAATGATGGCCGGTATAGCCTGTGTTAGCCAACATAGAAACCGGGGAGGTTCTCATGCGTTGGGTGACTTATGCGACGGACCGCGTCGGGGTGATCGGCGAGCACCGGATCCATCCCGTCGCGCCGGGCGTCAGCTGGGTCGAGCTCATCGGCTGGGGCGCGGAGGAACTGCGGGTGACGGGGGAGGCGGCCTTAGCGTCGGCGGCGCAGACGGTCCTACTGGCCGAGGCCAGGCTGGGCGCGCCGATTGCGTGCCCGCCCTCGGTCCGCAACTGTCTGTGCTTCCTGGACCACATGCGCAACTGCCGGGAACCCGACCCCGCCGCCGCACCCGATCTGGACCAGATGACGCTGATGGCCATGATGGCCGGAAGGGCGCTCTCGTGAGGCTGCCGAAGACCACGTACACCTCCCACCCGTGGCGCATCCATGAACTCACGAACGACTTCTCGGTCGAGGATGTGTGGTCGTTCCGCACTCCCGGAGCCGGGCCCGACGACTTCCCGGCGATGGTCGCAGCGATGCGAGCTTCCGGCGGACTCGCGAAGCAGCCCTGGCCGGTGAAGTTCTTGTTCGCCGTCCGGTGGAAGCTCGGCGCACTCCTCGGCTGGGACAAACCATCAGCGGGCGTCGGTGCGCGGGTCGCCTCGCTCCGCGACCGCCTGCCCAGCGACATCCGCGACGCTCCGCGCGGCGCGGACAACGAGAGCATGCCTCTCAAAGCGGTCTACGAGCTGGACATGGAGTCCGCTCGCGAGCTGGCGAACAAGACCGTGCACACCGTGATGCATCTCGGCTGGGTTCAAGGCGCGAACGGCGACCATGAGCTGCGGATGGCCGTCCTGGTCAAGCCCAACGGACGGTTCGGGCGGCTCTACATGGCCGCCATCGCGCCTTTCCGACACCTCATCGTCTACCCGGCCCTGACCCGGCGATGGGAACGAGCCTGGCGCGACCGCAACCATGAGCACGAAGAAGGGACGTCACGATGAACCCCGGAAAGCGGCTGCTCCGCTGGGCGAGCGGGATCATGCTCGTGCTGGGAACAGGACACCTGTCCTTGCTGGCGCTCATCGCCTGGGAGGACATCACCGGCTGGTTGGATCGGGGGATGTGGGCAGCCGTCCCGCTCGTGCTCACGGACGGGGGCGCCGTTCAGACGGTGGAGTCCCTGCAAAATGACGTCATCTTCTGGGGCGGTCCGGGAAGCTTCGCCGTACCCCTGATTCTCTTGGGTTGCCTGACATGGCACCTCGCCGGACGCGGGGTGGCTGTGCCCGCCGGACTCGGCTGGGGCCTCGCGACGTGGTGTGCGCTGGGCGGCGTCCTTCTTGTGCCGTCCCCGTTCTTCGCCGGGGTCATCCCCGGGGCACTCATCATCTTGGCGGCGCAGAGGAAAGGTTGATCGACGCGGGGCCAGGATGCGGCACGTGGCAGCCGGCGGAGACACGACCGAAGAGCTCTCCGACGAGCCGGCGCGGCGGAACCGGCTGCTGTTCCGCAATCGCGACTACACCGGCTGGTGGCTCGGTGAGACCGTTTCGAATACGGCCTCGCACGCCATCTCGACGGCTTCGCCGCCCTGGTGGCGGATCAAGCCCGAAGGCGGTCATGAGGAGCGCCGAAAAATCCCTCGGAGCCGTGTCGATTCCGGTGGCTCGCGATCGACGCGTTGGTGAAAGGACAGGAGTACGACAGAGCAAGGAGATGTGATGAGCACCGTGGTGATGCACAACGTCGTGTCGGTGGACGGCTTCATCGCCGACGCGGAGGATCAGATCGGTCCGCTGTTCGACTGGTACTTCAACGGCGACGTTCAGCTCGGCAAAGGCGGTATGAAGATCTCGCGGGCCTCGGGCGAGTACGTCAAGCCGATGTGGGCGAGCATCGGGTCGATGGTGATCGGGCGTCACCTGTTCGACATGGTGAACGGCTGGGAGGGGTCGCCGCCGGCGGGCGAGCATGTGGTCGTGGTGTCGCACCGGCCCAAGCCCGACGGCTGGCACCCCGGGGCGTCGTACCACTTCGTCGACGATGTGGCGCAGGCGATCGCGAAGGCCAAGGAGCTCGCGGGGGAGCGCACCGTCGCCGTGGCGGCGGGCGACGTCGGCGGGCAGGCGCTCGCCCTCGGCCTGGTGGACGAGGTGGCGATGGACGTCGTGCCGGTGGTCTTCGGCTCGGGCAAGCGGTACTTCGGGTCGGTCGATGCCCAGCACCTGCTCGAGGACCCGCACGTGGTGATCCAGGGCGACCGGGTGCTGCACCTGCTCTATCGAGTCCGCCGTTAGCGAGCGACGTCCCTGGCACGTCGGTCTACAGGGTCCCAAGTTTCCGCAGTGCCTGCTCGGATGCCGAGCCCGGCTCGGCGGCGAACAGGTCCAGCCCGCAGCACGACGGCTCGTCGGGCAGTGCGATGAGTTGGCCGTGCAGGGTCAGTTCGCCCACGACCGGGTGGTGCAGCACGTACGTCCGGGACCGGACCTGCGCGACCGGGTGCTCCGCCCACATCCGCGCGAAGTCCGCGCTCAGCTCCCGCATGTGGTCGATGTGCGCCGCGAGCCTGGCGTCCCCGCGATAGCGCCCGAGCAGCACGCGCAGATGCGCCACTTGCTCGCGCGCCGCCCGCTCCCAGCCGGTCCGGTGCAGCTCGCGCAGGTAGGGCTCGGCGAACAGTAGGTGCGAGAGCGTGCGGCGGTGCTCCGGCAGCGCGGGGAAGTCGCCGAACACCGCCACGGCGAGCTGGTTCCAGCCGACGATCTGGGTGTGCCGGCCGACCACCAGTGCCGGCGTCATCACGAATGACTCCAGCAGGTGGCGCAAGCCCGCAGGCACATCCGGTGAGGCCGCGGCCCCCGCACACGGTACGGGGGGCCGTGCGATCCGGTGCAGGTAGGCCAGTTCGTCGGTGTCCAGGCGCAGCGCCGCGCCGACCGCGTCCAGGATCTCGTCCGAGACGCTGTCGCCCTTGCCCTGTTCCAGACGCGTGTAGTGGGCGATGCTCACCCCCGCGAGCCGGGCCAGCTCCTCACGCCTCAGCCCCGCGACCCGGCGCACTCCGCCGTAATCGCGCAGCCCGACGTCCTCCGGGCGCAGACGGGCACGGCGTGATTTGAGGAACTCGCTCAGCTCGGTCCGGTCGTTCACGCGACAACCCTACGTCTGAGCGCGCGGTGGGTGATCACGCCGTGAGTACGCAAGGCACGGGCCTGGCCGGGCGGTCGCGGCGGTTCCAAGCTGTCAGGCGAACCACCCGGCGCGGCCTCGCCGCCGCCGGTTCTTACCGCGACATCCACATGAACGAACGGAGCGAAGCCGTGTCCCGAACACTTGGACTCATCGGCAGCGGAATGATCGGCTCTTCCCTTGCCCGACTGGCCGTCGCGGCCGGCCTTGAGGTTGTCCTCAGCAATTCGCGAGGGCCTGAGACACTCTCTGATCTTGTCGCTGAGCTGGGCGGGCGTGCCCGAGCGGCCACACCGGAACAAGCGGCACGCGCCGCAGACCTGGTGGTGGCGGCCGTCCCGCTGAAGGCATATGAACAGCTCCCCGCCGAAGCTCTGGCCGGCATGACGGTGCTGGACACGGCGAACTACTACCCCGAGCGGGACGGCCACCTGGCCGAACTGGATGCGGGCGGACTGACCTCCAGTGCCCTGATGCAGCGCCACCTCGCGGGCTCCCGTGTGGTCAAGGCATTCAACAACATCACCCCGCACCAGCTGCTCACCCTCGCCCGGCCCGCCGGCGCGCCGGACCGTAGCGCCCTGCCCATCGCCGGCGACGACGCGGAGGCCAAGACAGAGGCCGCCCGGCTGTTGGATGTCCTCGGTTATGACGCGGTGGACATCGGCACGCTTGCCGCCAGCTGGCGCAGCGAACCGAACACACCCGTCTACATCCAGCCCTATCTCGGTGAAATGCCCGCCATGAACGTTGAGGCCTTCCTCCGCTGGACTCTCCAGACTCCCGGCGTCGTCGTTCCCGCAGCGCAGGTCGGCAAGCTCGTCGAGACCGCGGTCCGCCAGCCGGCGGGCGAGGCCAGGCTCCCGAGCGACGCCTGACTGGTCCACGGCCGGTGTTGTTCGAGGTTGATCGTTCGCCTTCGCGGCACCGAAGCCGAACAACGTCAGTGGGCTAGACAGTCAGCGGACCGGCATCGCAATGCCGTTCTTCTCCCAACCGTCCCCCATGCCATCAGGCGAATCGAGCGGTCCGTGGCGCGCCATGGTGCACATCGAGCAGGGTCACGACCTCAATCTCGCAGAGAAAATACGCACCAGGGTGAATGATCTTCACCCGGAGGATAAAGATCATCCTCCCCGTGAGTCACGGTGCAGCTGCGGCACGTTATCGTGCGACGGGTTCGGCGACTGGCGAGTCCGGTGGTTCATTTCTCACGGATCAGCAGGGGGCAGCAAGAGTGGCAGGCGGCGTGTCGGGTGAAGGCGGCGGGCGAAGCTCCGTGGCGCAGTCGGGGTCCACGGCGGACTTGGATTGGCTGCTTGATGATTTGGTTGGGCGGGTGAAGGAGATCGAGCACGCAATCGTGCTCTCCGGTGATGGGCTGTTGGTGGCCTCGTCGAAAGACCTGGCGGGCGCCGATGCCGAGCACTTGGCGGCGGGGGCTGCGGGCTTGCAGAGCCTGGCCACTGGGATCAGTTCTCGCATTGATGGTGGGGCGGTCCGGCAGACCGTGGTGGAGTGGAAATCAGGTTTCCTGGTCACCGCCGTCGCGGGGGAGGGGGCGCGGCTCGCGGTGCTCTGCCTGCAGGACAGCGACATCGGCTTGATCGCCTACGAGTTGGAGATGCTTGTGACTCGAGTTGGTCAGTACCTCACATCCCCGGCGCGGCGCGAGACTCTTGAGGGATACGAGGCTCGTTAGTCAACTACCACCGGCTGAAGCCGGTGGTTTGCTCTCACGGTCCCGTCTGGCTGAAGGGAGGCCGGTAGCGTGTGGCTGGTTGACGACAGCCCGACCCGCGACGCCGCGTTGGGCGATGTTGCGGGCCGCGATGTGGTCGGCGTGCCCAGCGAGGCCGCACCGGGTGCAGGCGAAGTGGCCCCGTGCCGGCCGGTTCGCCCTGCTGGTCCATCCGCATTCCGGGCAGGCCTGGCTGGTGTAGGCGGGATCGACCAGGGTGAAGGCGATTCCGGCCCGGGCGGCCTTGTAGCGGGTGAACTCGATGTTCTGAGCGAAGGCCCAGGAGTGCAGGGTGCGCCGCTGGAGCCGGTGAGCCCTTGCCCGCCCGCGGATGCCTTGGAGGTCTTCCAGGGCGATGCCGCGGCCGGTGCGTTCGGCTTCGCGCACCACGTACTTGCTGATCTGGTGGTTGAGGTCGGTCATCATCCGGTGCTCGCGCCCGGACAGCCGGCGCAGCACCCGCCGCGCCGCGGGAGTGCCCTTCTTCTGCAAGCGGCGGCGTTGCCGATGGCGCCGCGCGCGCAGGGCGCGGACGTGGCCGTTACCTTGGATCGGGCCGGGCTGGGCCGGTCCGGGCAGGACCGCCCCGTCGGAGGTGACCGCCAGGTTGGCCACTCCCTGGTCCACGCCGAGGAAGCCGTTGGCAGGCTCGCGCGCCGCTGGTTTGGGCAGGGTGAGGGTGACCTGCAGCAGCCACACCCCCCGCCGATAGAGCAGGTCGGCCTCGCCGATGGGCAGGGTGTCGAGGGCTTTGAGGTCTTGCTCGCGGCCGGTGTAGGAGACGTGGACGCGGCCGGTGGGGGTTCACAGGGACACGATGCGGGCATCTCGGTTCCAGCTCATGAGGCGCGCGTTGTAGGGGATGGCGCCGTGCGGGCGGAAAATGTGGGCGCGTTTCTTGGTGGCGCGGCGGTTGGCGTAGGCGCCGGCGACCCGGGCGATGGCGCGCACGGCTGCTTGGGCGGCCAGAGCGCCGAAGTGGGCGCGCGCTTGGTGGTAGGCGAGCCGGTGCAGGTCCAGGATGGCGAAGGTGCGCTGCTGCCAGGCCAGGCGGGAGATGTAGGTGGCTGCCTGGTTGCATACCTGTACCGCGGTGGCGAGGACGTTGGCTTGGGCGGGGGTGGTGGCGAGCCGCAGTTGCACGACCGAGGGCAGGCCGTGCCGTTTGGCGGCCGAGCGGCGGATCGCCATCGCGCACCTCCTGTCACTGGAGCATCACCCACCGCAAGATTACTGGCTGTTACCGAGCTTTTCCATACTGTTTTCGAAAGGAGGGGTGGTGCTTCCTCCCGGCCCTGAAGGACCGGTTCTCCGCGCCACAATCCAGATGAAACCTCCGTAGCCCGCGCGGGAGCCTTCAGAGACCTTGGGCCAGAAGTGGGCGCCCGCTCGCCCACCACCGGAGCGGGGACGGGTATCGCCTGCTCGACGTCGGCTCGCGTGGTGAGCCCGTTCGGCCCGGTTCCACGTACGCAGGTGAGGTCGACTGCCTTTTCCTTGGCCAGTTTGCGGACCAGCGGCGAGGCGACGCGGGGCCGCTTCACGGTGTGATGGGGTCGGGTCCGGAGGAGCGGCCGGTGCGGGTGCGGCGAGCTTCCTGCCGCGGTGGCTCCTGCTGGTGGCTCCCGCACTGGTGCCGTAGCCGATCAGGACATTTCCTGAGCCCGCGCGCTCCTCTTCGACGTAGATGGTCGCAGCGGCCGGCTGCCCGGACTCGATCGTGATCAGCGGCTCGCCGATCTCGAGCGTGGTGCCTTCGGCGCCGTGCAGCTCGGCCACTACACCACCGTAGGGCGAGGGCACCTCGACCATCGGCTTGGCGGTCTCGACCTCGGCGATGGGCTCGTCGATCGCGACCTGGTCACCGGGCTTGACCAGCCAGCGGACCAGATGTGCCTCGGTGAGGCCCTCGCCGAGGTCGGGGAGGGTGAAGACGTGGTTACTCATGCTTGGTTCCATTGCAGGTCGTCGACGGCGTCGAGAATGCGATCGGGGGATGGTAGGTGATGGTGCTCGAGTTTGGGAGGCAGGTAGGGGATGTCGAACCCGGTGACCCGCCGTACTGGGGCCTCGAGGTAGTGGAAGCACTGCTCGGATACCCGGGCGGCGATCTCCGAGGCGACCGACGCAAAGCCCTGGGCCTCGGCCACCACCACCGCTCGCCCGGTGCGGCGGACCTCCGCCATGACGGTCTCGTCGTCGAACGGCACGATCGAGCGCAGGTCCACGACCCCTAGTACTCCAGTGACAACACCGTTGAGTTAGGGCTGTAGACCGACCGTCAAGGGGTTGAATGACGCAACGGAACCCCGGTAGATCAGCTTTCGACCAAGAGAGCTGATCAAGGAGTTCCGTTGCAGGAGCAGTCTGTCATCGCTCGAGAGATCACGGTAGCCGCAGGCGTATTCGCGCCAGGACATCTCGGAGAGCTCACCCAGGTAGTGGACTTTACGCTGGTCGACGCGGTGCTGGAGGAGACAGGAGCAGTCCAAAAGCGCATCCGGCTGCTGCCCTCGCGGGTGGTGGTGTACTTCGTGCTGGCTCTGGCCCTGTTCGAGCAGTGCAGCTATCGGGCGGTGTGGGGCAAGCTCGTGGCGAGCCTGGACGCCCTGTGCCCGGCATGGCCGAGCGCCTCGGCGTTGTGCCGTGCACGTCGCCGGGTGGGAAGCGCACCGTTCAAGACATTGTTCGAGACGCTGGCCGGGCCGCTCGCCTGGCCGGACACCGTCGGGGCATTCTGGCGGGGCTTGCGGACGGTAGCCATCGACGGCACCGGGATGCACTTGGCAGATAGCGACTCGATCGCCGCCCAGCACACCAAGCGAAAGCGTAAAGGCGAAGATGTGGAGTTCGGCTACCCGTTGCTGCGACTGCTGCTATTGATCGAATGCGGCACCCGAGCCGTGCTCGGGGCCGCATTCGGACCGGAGACGGTGGGAGAGACCGGATACGCCCAGCGGCTGCTGGACAGGCTCGCTTCAGGCATGCTCGTGCTGCTGGACACGGGCTTCGATGGCTGGCCCTTTCTGCTCCAACTGCGTTCCACAGGAGCGGAGTTCCTCTGCCGTTCCGGCGCTCGGCGCCACCCACTGATCATCAAGAGACTGCCCGACGGCTCCTACCTGTCGACGTTCGGCCTGGGGAAACTGCCGGTGCGGATCATCGAGGCATGGATCATGGTCACCTACGCCGACGGCACAGCGCGTCGTGAGCAGTGGCGTCTTGCCACCAGCCTGACCGACCATAACCGCTACCCCGCCCGCGAACTGGTCGCGCTCTACCACGACAGGTGGCAGGCGGAGACGGCGTACTTCTCGATCAAGGCCACCATGCTGCAAGGCCGGGTCCTGCGCTCACGCTGCCTGCAGGACATCGATCAGGAGATTTACGCGCTACTGACCGTCTACCAAGCCTTGGTTCGGATCTCCGGGGACGCCATCGCCGGCCACCCGCGGCTGGACCCGGACCGGATCAGCTTCACCGTGGCCCTGGACGCTGCACGGGACCAGGTAACCACCGCCAGTGGGATCCTGATCAGTGGCATCGCAGTGCTGACCGGCGCGATCGGCCGCGCCATTCTCGACAACCTGCACCCTGGCCGCCACCGTCAGCGCGTCAAGGCCCGAACGCGGAAGAATCCGACCAGCAAATACAGCAAGAACTCCCTCCAGCACCCCGCAACCGTCCAGCACTACACACTCGAAGCCCAGGTGATGGTGATGGAGGAGGGCTTGACGGCCAGGTCACGGCGTTAACTCAACGGTGTTGACTCCAGTGACATTTCGCGATCATGGCTCGGATCTGCGCTGGTAGTGGCAGCGTCGGGCGGTGGCTTGGTGTCGGCGGCGCCAGTCTGACCAGCGCAGGACATGGGTGATCGAGCGGTGCCAGGTCAGCACGAGTACGGCGAGCAGCCGGCGGATCTCGGGCAGTGTCAGCGGGATGCGGTCCTGGTCACTGGGTGGCTGGGCGGCGGCGACGGCCACCAGCAGGGCCAGCGCGAGCATGGCCAGGGTGATGTGCCGGTGCCAGGCCGTCCAGTCGCGTACCTGGTAGTGGTCCAGCCCGACCTGGCCCTTGGCGGCTTGGAAGGACTCCTCAACCGCCCATCGAATTCCAGCGATCTTGACCAGGGCCATCAGGGGCTGCCGGGTGGGCGCGTAGCAGCGGTAGAACGCCAGCTCGCCGGTGGTCAGGTTGCGTCGGATCAGCAGCCACCGATATCCGTGGGCCTCGCTTTCGTCGATCCGTGCCCAGGCCCAGGCGTACCAGCGGGGGCCCTTGGCACCTTGACCGGCGCGGTAGCGGTGCCAGTGCCGATCGGACACTCGCGTGGCGACCTCGGCCGCGCTCACCTGGGCGCCCTCGAGTTCGACCCGCCGGTTGCCCGCGATCGCCAGCACGTACCCCATCCGGCGCTCCTCCAAGGCGGCGCGCAGGCGCGGGTCTTGCCCGTAGACCTCATCGCCGGTCACCCAATGGGCGGGCACGCCGGCCTCGAGGGCGGCCAGCACCATGGCCGTGGCCAGGGCGGGCTTGGTGGCGAAGGCGATCTCGTCCGGGACACCTGCCGCGAGGCAGCGGCCAGGGTCGGCCAGCCAGGTGTGCTCGGGCACGTAGAGCCGCCGGTCCAGCAGCGCGCGTCCCGCCGGGGTGGCGTAGGCGAGGAACACACCGATCTGGCAGTTTTCGATCCGGCCCGCGGTGCCGCTGTATTGCCGCTGCACCCCGGCCGAACCGACGCCCTTCTTGACGAATCCGGTCTCGTCCACGATCAGCACGCCGTCGGGACCGAGCCGGTCGACGGTGAAATCGCGGACGTCATCGCGCACCGCGTCGGCGTCCCAGCGGGCGGTGCGCAGCAGCCGCTGCAGCGCCTGCGGCCCGGTCAGCCCGGCGTGTTCGGCCAGGTTCCAGCAGTTCTTGCGGTCGATGTCAGCCAGCAGCCCGCGCACATAGGCGGTTGCCGCACGCCGCGGTTCGACGCGGCCGAACCGGCCGGCGATCCGAGCCATCAGCTCGTTGAAGATGACCATCCAGCCGTCAGGGTCTACGCTGTGGCTCGCGGCCACCGCACGATCTTTGGTTGTTCTCACAAACTCCGAATGATCACGCGGTGGCCGTCGCCATGTGACCCCAAGTCCTCAAGATTGCCAAGTGTCACTGGAGTACTAGGTCGCACCCTTCGGTGGCGGCCAACTCGGCCGCTGCGAGCGCCACCGGCACGGAGGGGCCGTACGCGATGAGGGTGGCGTCGGCGCCGGGACGCCGCACGATCGCGCGTCCGATCGGCGGTACCGGGCGGCTGGTGTCCACCTCCTCGGGGAGAAGTAGTGCTTCTTCGGCTCCAGGAAGATCACCGGGTCCGGGCTGTCGATCGCGGTCGACGGTGTCAGCCTGACCGTGGCCGAAGTGTCTCGCGACCGGTTCTGCGTGGCGCTGGTTCCCGCGACGTTGCAGGCCACCACGCTCTCCGACCTGTCGGTCGGCGATCGCGTGAACCTGGAGCCCGACCTGGTCACCCGCCTGGTGCGGCGCTGGCCGTCCGGCCCGGAACGGGCGGTGACCGAGGTGGTCGCGGCGTTGCCCTGGGCTGGACGGGTTTCGGGCGGGCATGGCCTGCAGAAGGCGGTGGCCCGACTCGCGTCCGGAGGAGCCGTGATGATCTGGGATCCCGACCGGGAGGGGGAGGGCGACGTGGTGTTCGCGGGGGCGCGCCTGCGCCCGGAGGCGTTCACCTTCCTGCTCACCCAGGTCTGTGGCCATCCGGCCGTGCCGTGCGCGCCGGAGGTTCTCGACCGTCTGGAGATCGGACCCGTCCCTGGACCGGGGGATCGGCATGGCACCCGTCCCCATGTCCCGGTGGATCTGGCGACCGGGACCGGCACCGGAGTGTCGGCGGCCGAGCGTGCCGCGACCGTACGCCGCCTGGCCCACCCGGAGTCCAAGCCGACCGACTTCCTCCGGCCGGGGCATGTCTTCCCGCTGGCCGCACGCCCCGGTGGTCTCACCGAGCGCGCCGGTCACACCGAGGCCACCGTCACCATGTGCGTGGCGGCCGGGCTACCGCCGGTCGGGGTGTGCTGCGAGGTCATGAACTCCGATGGAACCATGGCGACGGCCGCGGACCTGGAGGTCGCCGCGCTGCGCTGGGGCCTCCCTCTACTCGACGTGGACGACCTCAGGAAGCACCTGTGATCACGATGTGCCGCGGGGCCGGCGTGCCCGCCCGCCGGCCGAGCACTCAGGTGCTCGCTGCGTGTCGCCGGAGGAACGCTCTAGCCACGGACTGTGCCTGGCCCGCGCCCGGGCTGAGCCAGAAGCCCAGGTGGTCGTCGTGCTCTATCCAGTGCCGTTCCGCATGGGGTATCCGCTCGGCCGCGAACTCCCCATGCTCGAAAGGCACATCGCCGTCCTGCCTGCCGTGGATCAGCAAGGTCGGAGCCGCGATCTGCTCCAGGGGCAAACCGCCACGCCGGGCTTGCGCCGCGTCGTTGTCGGTCCCTGGCCAGCGTTTCTCGTAGGGAAATGTCGTATCGAAGATCGCCTCGAAGAGCATCCGCACATGTGGCGTGTTCATGATGTACGACATGCGTTCCGCCCGCTGCCGCTCGGTGAAGGTGCTGGTCTCGTCCAGCGTCGCCGCGACGACGGTCCCGAACGAGAGCTTCGCCGTGAGCCGGGTGAGCTTCTCGCCGACGGTGTTCAGGAAGATTCTCTGCAGCGGCGAGCCCGGCTGGCTGGGCTGTGGTTTGCTCACTCCGCTGATGGAGACCAACCCCCAGATCCGGTCCGGATGGCGTGCGCGAAGGTGTAGCCCACCGGACTCCCTGCCGAGATCGCGAGGACCCCGACGCGGTCGACGCCGAGCTCATCCAGCAGCGCGGCGAGCAGGTCGGCCTGCTCTTCGTTGGTCCGGCCGCTCTCCAGCGGGGTGCCGAGGTAGCCCGGCCGAGAGGGGCTCAGGATGCGGAACCCGTCCCGCTGCAGCCAGTTGGCGAACAAGCGGCCCTGATCGGCTCCGCCGAGCCCGGGGTGAACGGACAACACCACGGGGCCTTCCGTGCCGTACAGGTCGTACTCGATCGGCCCGAGCGGTGTCTTGGCCGTCCGCAGATCGATCTGGACGCTTGGCAGGAGCCCCCGGCGCGGCGCGGTGTCGATGGCCCCGTTCCAGAGGAGAAGCCCGGCTACTCCCGCGGCCAGCACGCCGACGAGGACAACAAGGAGCAAGCGGACGATCTTCACGACTCTTCGCTTTCGCATCACAGTGGTGTCTCCCGGAAGGCGCTCATGGTTCGACATCGTCGTCCAGCCACCGGTGAGAGGCATCCCTCAGGGGGAGTCCTCTGCGGTACCCCACCCGGATCAGCGAATGACCGGCCTACAACGCCGGGAGTAGTCTCAGTCAGTTGTCAGGGGGAGGCGCAGGACGAATTTGGCGCCTTGCGGTGAGTCCTCCACGGTCAAGGTTCCCTGGTGCGCCTGGGCGATGGCCTGCGAGATGGCAAGGCCGAGACCACTGCCGTTTTCTTTGATGCTTTGGCCGGTTTCTCGGCGTTTGCTCCAAGGGCGAGTCCATAAGGACCATTCTCGCCGCCTTGAAGGTCTATCCGGCCGCCGCTGTGCGTAGCGCGCGGTAGAGCAGGCGATTGTCGCCCAGGTGGTGGCGCAGGAGTTTCTCCAGGCCGCCGATCGGGACCAGGTTCTGCGGGGCGCGCGGGTCCTTGTAGTCGACGCCGGCCAGCGGGGGCAGCGCGAGGGTGACCGCGTCGGCCAGCCGTACGACCTGGGCCGGGTCCAGGTCGGCGCTGGCCTCGCAGCGTGCCACGCCCGCCCAGGGCGCGGCCGACTGGACGGGGAGCCGCAGGTACCAGGCGTGTCGCCGCCAGCTGGTGCCCATGAGGAACACCGGGGTGCGCTGGCCGGGGGTGAGTGCGGCGACGACCGCGGACTGGGGCGGCGGCAGGTAGGCGGTGTGGTGGGTCTTGATGTAGCCGACCGTGCGCGGCAGGTGCGTACGCCCGCGCAGCGGCCCGTCGACCAGGAGCAGGTCGTCGCCGCGGTTGCGGTGCCGGACGGCCAGGTCCACCTCGAGCTGGGTGACCTGCCGTTGCAGCGCCAGGGACAGCTCCTCGAAGGAGGCGTCGGCGGCCTTGCTGGGGTGGTAGGTGGCGTGTGTGGTCTTGACCTCGGGCGCGTGCGGGGAGGCGGAGATCAGCGTCCGGTTGACCTGGATGTCGGCCAGGTCGGCGCCGTCCGGGCCGCAGCGGACGATCCCGGCCGCGTACGAGGCGGCGATGCCGGGGACGGGCATGGGCGCGTCGGGGTCGTGGACCCAGACGCGGGCGTCGATTCTGCGCACGCCGTCGGCGACGAGCAGGGTCTCGGGGGCGGAGGCGTCGGGTCCGGGTGTGACGGGCTTCCAGTCGGCGGCCGGGTGTTCGATGTCGAGGATGAGCTCGGCGGTGGTGGGGCCGAGCTCGGAGAGGTTCTCTACGGCGAGGGCGGCGGCGTAGCCCGGGTCCCACGGGTCGACGGTGAAGCTCGTCATGGGGCGATGGCCGCCTTCCGTACGTGGGAGCCCTTGGCGTCGCGGCTGACCTCGAAGCGCACCGGCACGCGGTCGGCCAGCGCGGGCACGTGGGTGACGATGCCGATCATGCGTTCCTGGCCGGCGGCGAGGCGTTCGAGGGTGGTGGCGACGGTGTCGAGCGTGGCGGGGTCGAGGGTGCCGAAGCCCTCGTCCAGGAAGATCGAGTCGAGTCTCCTGGCGACGGCGCCGGACAGGGCCAGCGCCAGGGCGAGGGCGGCCTGGAAGGTCTCGCCACCGGACAGGGTGCGGGCGCTGCGCCGCATGCCGGCCTCGCCGTAGTCGATGACCTCGATGTCGCCGGTCTTGTCGGCCAGCGCGAGCTCGTACTGGCCGTCGGACAGCTCGCGCAGCGTGTCGGAGGCGGAGGCGACGAGCACGGCGAGGGCCTCGGCGCACAGCCAGCGCTCGAACGCGTTGGCGCGCAGGCGCAGGGCGAGCTCGTGGGCGACCTTGGCCTCGTGCTCCTTCTGGGCGACCTGGTCCCCCAGGTCGGCGGCGCGCTTGCGGTCCTCCTTGAGCCGGTCGAGGGCGCTGTCGGCGCGGGCGACGGAGCCGGCGACGGCGGCGCCGAGCTGGTCGGGTGAGGCGTCGCGCGGGGTGACGACGCCGTGCTCGGCCAGGCGCTCGGCCAGCCTGCGGCGGTCGGCGGCGAGCCGGTCGCGGGCCTGGGCGAGCTGCTGGTCGCGGTCGGCGAGCGCGGCGAGTGCGGCCTGGGCGGCGCGGTCGCGCCAGGCGAGCAGCTCGGTCCAGGCCCGGTGCAGGTCCTCGCGGGGGAGGGGCGGCGGCGGGTCGTCCTGGGCGCCGGCCACCAGCAGCCGGTCGCGGGCGCTCTCCAGCGTGCGCCAGGCGGACTCGGTCTGGCGCTCGACCTGCTCGGCCGCGGCCCGCGCCCGTTCCAGCTCGCCACGTGCGGCGCGTACGGCGTTGCGGGTCTGGGTGGCGAGCTGGTCGGCCTTGGCGATGGCGGCCAGCCGCGCCTCCAGCTCGGCGCGGTCGCCGGGGGCGGGCAGCGCGGCCAGCTCGGACTCCAGCCGGGCGGCCTGCGTGGCCAGCATCGACGCGGAGGTCTCGGCCTTGGCGTGGGCGGCTGCGGCGCGCTGGGCACGTTCGCGGGCGTTCGCCAGTGTGCGGTCGGCTGTGCGCATGTCGGCGGGAGGCTCGTGATGGGGCAGTTCGGCGACCGGGTGCCGGCAGACGGGGCACGGCTCGCCGACGGCCAGCCGGTTGAGCAGGTGGGCAGCGGCGTGGGCGGCACGCAGGCGGTCCCGCTGGGCCTCGGCGGCGGCGAGCGCTTGTTCGGCGGCGGCCCGCTCGGCGGTCAGGCCCTCGAGTGACGCGGCGGCCGACGTGGCGGCCGTGCCGGCGCGCGCGGCCTCGGCCTGCAGGCGTTCGCGGGCGTCCAGCGCGGCCAAGGCCGCCCGGGGAGCGCCGCGGTCGCCGAGCGCGGTCAGCGCCTCGTACGCCTCGTGCTCGTCGGCCGCCAGCCTGGCCACGTCGGCGGCCAGCGTCTGGACCGACTCGGCGGCGGCGCGGCGGGCCGCGGCCAGATCGGGAACGGCGGCAGGCAGGCGCAGCGACGACAGGACCGACTGGCGTGCTGCCACGGCGGCCCGCTCCTGCTCGGCGCGGCGGATGTCGCCCTCGCGGGCCCGCAGCAGATCCAGGTCGGCGCCGATGGTCTCGGCCAGCCGCCGCAGCGCCGCCAGCCGCTCGCTCAGCTCCCGCTCGGCCTCCTCCGTCGCGCCGGACAGCTTGGCGAGCTGGTCGCGGGCGAAGGAGGCGGCCTGCTTGGCGGCCTCCTCCTCGCGGGCGGCGCTCTGCCTGATCCGCTCGTAGACGTCGGCGTCGAGCAGCTGCACCAGCAGGTCCTGCCGCTCGCGCGGCGCGGCGTGCAGGAACTCCGCGAAGCGGCCCTGCGGCAGCACCACGCACTGGGTGAAGAACCGGTACTCCAGCCCGGTCACCCGCTGCGCCTCCGGGGTGACGTTCTCGCCCTCGGCGATCGGCTTGAGCACCGCGTCGAACGCCTGCCCGAGCGGCGCGGCGCCGTCCAGCTCGTCGAGCCTGGCCTCCTTGGTGCGCACCGCGCCCTTGGCGTCGCGCACCATCGCGCGGACCACGCCGTAGCGCCGGCCGTCGCTGTCGAACACCATCGCCACCTTGCCGGCGGCGACGGACGGGGCCAGGGCGTGGGCGACGGCGCCCTCCCTGCCCCAGCGCGGCACGGTGCCGTACAGGGCGAAGCAGATCGCGTCGATGATCGTGCTCTTGCCCGCGCCGGTCGGGCCCACGAGCGCGAAGTACTCGGTGTCGGAGAAGTCGACGGTCACCGGCTCGCGGAAGCTGCCGAAGTGGTCAAGGTGCAGCAGCAGGGGGCGCATCAGCCGGTCACCTCGTCGTAGAGCCGGTCGAACAGGGCGGCCACCTGCTCGTCGTGGCGGCCGGTGGCGGTCAGGTAGTCGCGGAACAGCTCGCGCGGGCTGCGCTCGGCCGAGCCGGTCCTGCGGGTGGCGGGCACCGGCCTGAACCGCTCGTCCAGCATGACGTCGACGGCGCCGGACAGCAGCTCGCGCACGTCGTCGGCCAGGCCGACGCGTGGCTTCTCCTCCACGATCACCTTCAGCCAGTCGTCGCCCGGCTCGATCCCCTCCAGCTGCTCCAGTGTGCCGCGCACGGTACGCAGGCGGCGGGCCGAGCTGAACGTCAGCTCGCTCACCACGGCGGGCCGCCCCGGCGAGACCTCGACCAGCAGCGCGCCCGGGGTGTTGCCCTCCTCGCCGAAGTCCACGTTCAGGGGCGAGCCGCTGTACCAGATCGGGCACGGGCCGGGGATCTGCTGGCGGCGGTGCAGGTGGCCGAGGGCGGCGTACTGGGTGGCGGGCGGGAACGCGGTCGGCTCGAAGTAGTAGGAGAAGATGGACTGCGCCTCCCGTTCGCCGCCGCCGAAGGCGCCGCCGGGCAGCGTGCCGTGGGTGGTGACCAGGTTGACGGTGTCGGCGTGGAAGCCCGCGGTGAGCGCGCCGATCAGCTCGCCGATGCGGGACGCGTAGTCGCGGTTGTGGTCGGCGGCGGTGCCGGTGAGGACCTCGGCGGCGCGTACGACGTACCGGTGCGACAGGAACGGCAGCACGGCCAGCCGCACCGGCTCCCCGGAGCGCGCCGTGAAGGCGAGGGTGCCGCCCGCGTCCGGGCGCCGGAACGAGCCGATGACGTGCAGGCCGAGCTTGCCGAGCACCGGCCGGTAGACCTCCAGCAGCTGCGGGTTGTCGTGGTTGCCGGCCAGCACCACCACGTCGCGGCCGTCGCCGCGCAGCGCCATGAGCGCGTTGAGCACCAGCGACTGCGCCTCGGGCGTGGGCGCGGAGGTGTCGAACAGGTCGCCGGCCACGATGACGGCGTCCACGTCGTGGGTGCGGGCGGCGGCGACCAGCTCGCGGAGCACGGCCCGGTGCTCGTCGAGGCGGGGGCGGCCCTTGAGCACCTTGCCCACGTGCCAGTCCGCGGTGTGCAGGATCTTCACGAAACCACCTGTGGTCAGAAGGGCGGGATGTCGTCTTCGGCGCCGGGCAGGCCCTGGAACGGATCGGCCGAGACCTTCGCCGGCTGGGTCGCGGCCTCGGCCGGCCGGGTCGCCCAGGCCGGGAAGGGGAACGCGACGGCCAGCGGCACCGGGATCTCCGGCTGGGCGACGAACATGGTGCCCGGCTTGGCGATCGTCGCGCGTTCCCGCACGGCCGGAGGCAGCCAGCCGTACTCGGACCGGGCGGCCTCGGCCGGGTCCAGCCGGCCCGCGACGCGTACGGCGCTGTTGGAGACGATGCGCCGCTCCACCTCCGAGGCCGTCTGCTGGGCGCCGATGAGGATGACGCCGAGCGAGCGGCCCCGCTCGGCCACGTCCAGCAGGATCTCCTTGATGGGGGAGTCGCCCTCGCGCGGCGCGTACTTGTTCAGCTCGTCCAGCACCACGAACAGCAGCGGCCGGGCCGTGCCCGAGGACTCCTTGCGGTGGAACTCCCCGCGCAGCACCACGCCCACCACGAACCGCTGCGCCCGCTCCGGCAGGTTGTGCAGGTCCACGATCGACACCTGCGCATCAGAGGTGCGGACCGAGTGGTTGCGGTAGAACGGCAGGTCGCCCCGGATGATCGGGGACAGCGGGCGCACCGCGCTGCGCAGCCGGCGCAGGAAGGCGTTGACGGTGCCGAGCGGCGTCTGCGCGCCGCTCCACTCGCCGCGCGCGCTCTCGTCCTGCAACTGGTCGGACAGCATCTCCACGAGGTCGGCGAACGTACGGCAGGCGATGCCGCGCACCATGACCGCGCCGCCGTCGCCCACCGGCTCGGCCCACGCCTTCAGCCGGGCGGCCACCTGCCCCACCAGCAGCGAGTAGCCGGCCCGCTCGTCGTCGGCGTCGGCGAACACGAACCGCAGCAGCTCCTCCTCGCAGAACTCCACCAGCGTCCAGTAGAAGGAGCTCACCCCCTGCGTGCGGGCCGAGACGTGCGGCACGCCGTTGGGATCGCCGGGGCGGGGCGGCGCGAACACGTGGACGCTGCCGAACGCCCTGGCCGGCAGCCCCAGCCGCGCGTAGACGCCGGCGGCGCGCTCGTCGAGCCGGACGTTGTCGTGGTCGAGGAAGAGCAGGTCCTCGCCCTTGACGGAGAAGATCAGCGCCTTGGTGTTGGCCGCCTCGCCCTCCAGGACGCCCGAATTGAAGATCGAGTAGAGCAGGAACGTGGCGAACGAGGTCTTGGTGGCCACGCCGGACACGCCGGAGATCGACACGTGCGCGCCGCGGGTGCCGTCGAGGAAGTCGAAGTTGACGTACAGCGGCTGGCCGTCGCGGCCCATCCCCAGCGGGATCCGCCGATCCATCACGTCGAAATACAGCGCCTGATCACGGTCACCCGAACCGGCGAGGTAGACCTTGGAGCCAGGCAGCGGCGGCACGAACACCTCCGGCTCGACCCTCGTCACCCGCACCTCCGCCACCTCGACCACCGCGGCCGGCAACGCGCCGTCGGCGATCAGGAAGACGTCGGAGTCGTACGCGGCACCCTCGTGCCTGGCCTCCACCGTCGTCACCACACCCGCCACCAGCACCTGGCCGTAGCCCGGCACCTCGCGTCTGGTCACCACCACGTCGTCGAGCTGGACGACCTTGCCCGGCTCCAGGCCCACCCAGAACGACAACGGCGAGGCCGCCTGGGTGCCGAGCACCCGCCCGACCGCCTCACCGGCCGCAGGCGCCGCCGTCGTCGCCTGATGGTTAACCGCCCCGTTGACCGTCACTCACCCCTCCACCCCCACGAATGTCGCTCTTAGGGAGCGTAGTCGGGCTCAAGGGGTGCGTCCGGCTCATTCCGCAGGCGGGCACCTCGAACGGGCGCCCCGGACGTGATGGTCCACGGGATCTCTTGGTCGTACGGTCGGTCGGGGTCGAGTGCCAGCCGCGCGCAGTGACGGCCTTGGTCTCGTAGCGGGTTCGTGACGGACGTGATGCCGAGGCGCCGGGCGGCTGGTGATGCGTCCCAACCGAGGTAGGAAGCCTCCGGGTGAGTTTCGCGGAGGGCCTGGAGTGCGCCCAGCGCGAGTTCGTCGCTCATGGCGATGATGAGCGCGTCGGGGGCGAGCTGGGGCGCGAGGTCTCGCGCTGCCGCGAGGCCGTCTCGCTGGGTGTTGCGAGCCACGACAACGATCGGGGTGTTCGCCCAGCTCAGCCCGGCTTGTTCGATGGCGGCGCGATAGCCGCGCAGGCGGGCGTCGGTGACGGGGAACGGTGCGTGTGGCGGGAGGTTCGCGCCGGTCGTCAGCTTGTGCTCGCGGTCGCGATCGAGGGGGAATGAGATCACTGCGGGCGTCCGGCCTTCGCGGAGTCCGTGGGCGGCGACCGCGAGGGCGGCCCGGTAGTCGTCCTGGGTGACGCACGCGATCCCCGGGCGTTGCGGACCGCCCTGGATGACGGCGGGGCGGGGGTCGCCGGCGATCGCCGCCAGCACCGGATCGTCCTCTGCGGTGGTCCACAGCACGAAGCCGTCGACTGCCGCGGACAGCACACGATCGGCATCGGCGGCGTCGCCCCGTGTCGGGATGAAGGTGAGGCCCCGGTCTTCCTCGACGCAGACCTCTGCGACCCCGGCCAGGAACTGTGCCGCCTGGGGGTCGTCGAAGGCGTATGTCAGGTGCTCGCTGAAAACCACCCCGATCTGATGCGTACGGCCGGATTTCAGCGCGCGGCCCACGGCGTCGGGGCGATACCCCAGCTCGCCGGCCGCGCGGCGGACGCGGTCGCGGGTCGCGGGCGCGACTCGGGCAGGCCGGTTGAAGGTGTAGGAGGCGGTCATGGGTGACACCCCCGCACGAGCGGCCACATCCTTCAGCGTCACGCGTCTGCGGTCAGTTGACACAGGATCATCCTACTTGTGTAGCGTTACACATATGTCGACTTCGATCGCTGGGGTGTTCCGTGCGGCGCCGTTCCTCGGCTTCGCCGGATTCGGCGCCTTCTGGGGGGTGTGGGGTGCCACCCTTCCCCTGCTGCGAAGCCAGGCCGGTGTGAGCGATGCGGAGTTCGGCGTCGCGCTGCTCTTCGTGGGCGCCGGAGCTCTGCCCGCCATGTTGCTGACCGGGCTGCTCGTCGACGCGCTTGGGCTGCGTGTCGCCGGAGTGCTGCTCGCGCTGCTGGGTGTCATGGGCGTCGTGGTCTCCGTCGCGTCGGTCGGCTATGCCGCGCTGTGCGCCGGCATCCTCCTGGTGGGAGCGAGTTCGGGAGCGGCTGATGTGGCGCTCAACACGCTGGCGGCGACGGTCGAGAAGCGGACTGGACGCCCCGTCGTGGCCCGTTCGCACGCGGCGTTCTCCGCCACCGTCGCGGTCTCGAGCCTGGGTGCCGGCGCGCTCGCCGGAATGGCGGACAGCCTGCTGGTGAACTTCGCCGCGGGCGCCGCCGTCACCGTGGCTCTCGGGCTGGCCGTCGTCGCCGCGACGCGCTCGGCCTCCGCGCAGGACCCTGTCGCACCTCGGGGCCAGGACGCGCCGGGGCGCGTTGTCGGCCTGTCATGGTGGATCCCCCTGCTCGGAGTGGGCCTGATCGGCGCGTTGGCGTTCGCGTCGGAGAATGCCTACCAGTCCTGGGGTGCGGTCCTGCTGGCCGACGAGTTCACCGCCTCGCCGGCGCTGGCTGCCGTCGCGCCGGCGGTGTTCGCCACGACGGTCGCCGTGGCCCGTTTCGCCGCCGCCACGATCACCTTGCGCCGTCCGATCACCGCGTTGGCCGTGGGAAGCGTGATCGCCACGACCGGAGGCGTCCTGACAGCGTTCGCGCCCGTGCTGCCGCTCGCGCTGGCGGGCATCGTCGCTGCCGCCGTGGGCACTTCGGTGCTCTTTCCCACCTTGCTGTCCTACGGGCTCCGACCGGTCCCCGACGAGTCGCGGGGACGAGCCACGTCCGCCATCTCCACGGTCGCCTATCTCGGCTTCCTCGCCGGCCCGGCATACTTCGGCCTGCTCGCTGACGCCGCCGGGGTGCAGCAGACGTTCGTCGGCATCGCCGCACTGACCGCCGTGCTCCTGGCCACGATCCCGGCACTGCCGGCTCTCAAGCGAGCAGGCGCCGCCGCTTCTTCGACCGGACGCCGCGCTTGCGGAGCGCGGCACATCAGCCAGGTCACCGAGATCGGGGTGTGCGCCGACGACCGGTCAGCGGGCTAGGCCGCAGGAGCAGGCCGTGACAGGGCCCGCCGAGGCAGATGGCGTTGCAGTCGTGGTGGCCGTCCGGCGGGAGCCCGTTCATGCGGGGTAGGCGTGGGTCTCTGTGGCCTTGACCGAGGCCCAGATTTGCTGGCCGGGGGTCAGGTCGAGGTCGGCGAGGGCGGCGGGGGTGATGTCGGCGAAGGCGGTGATGGGGCCGTCGAGGTGGACGCGTACGTTGTCGCCGTGCCGTTCGATGCCCTCGATGCGGGCCTGCCAGAGATTGCGGGGGCTGCCGTCGGGGCGGGTTCGGTACAGCGCCACGGCGGCGGGCGGGAAGGCGACGAACGCGGGACCGTCGAGGTGGGCGGAGGTGTGCAGCAGCACCTCGCCGACCTTGACCTGGGTCCCGTCCGCCACGCCGCGATACAGGTTGAGCCCGACCAGGCGGGCCACGTAGTCGGTGCGCGGGTGGCGGGCGACCTCTGCCGGGGCGCCCTGCTGGACGATGGCGCCGTGCTCGATGACGATCAGCCGGTCGGCCAGCACCATGGCGTCCAGCGGGTCGTGGGTGACCAGCACGGTGGCGCCGTCGAAGTCGGACAGGTGGCGGCGCAGCTGGGAGCGGATCTCCAGCCGGGTGTGGGCGTCGAGGGCGGCCAGCGGCTCGTCCAGCAGCAGCAGCTCGGGCTGCACGGCCAGCGCGCGGGCGAGCGCGACCCGCTGGGCCTGGCCGCCGGACAACTGCCGCGGTTTGGCGGCGGCGCGGCCGGCCAGGCCGACCCGATCCAGCAGGCCGGCGGCGGTACGGCGGGCCTCGGCTTTGGGCACTCCCTGGCAGCGCGGCCCGAAGGCGACGTTGTCCAGCGCCGACAGATGCGGGAAGAGCAGGTAGTCCTGGAAGACCATGCCGATCGGGCGGCTTTCGGCGGGCAGCGTGTGCAGGGGCCTGCCGCCCAGGCTGATCTCCCCGCCGGACATGCGGGCGAGCCCGGCCAGCGCGCGCAGGGCGGTGGTCTTGCCGGCGCCGTTGGGGCCGAGCAGCGCGACCACCTCGCCGGGGGCGACCTGCAGGGCGATGTCGAGAGTGAAGGCGGTCCGGGTGACCACCAGCCGGGCGTCGAGGGTCATGGCGCGCTCACCCACCGGTCGCGCAGGCTGGCCAGAATGACCACTGAGACGGCCAGCAACACCAGACTGAGCACGATCGCCGCCTCCGGCTCGGTTTCCAGGGCCAGGTAGACCGCCAGGGGCATGGTGCGGGTGGTGCCGGGGAAGTTGCCCGCGAACGTGATCGTCGCGCCGAACTCGCCCAGCGCCCGCGCCCAGCACAACACCGCCCCGGCCACCACGCCCGGCATGACCATGGGCAGCGTCACGCGCCGGAACACCGTCCAGCGCGAGGCGCCGAGCGTGGCGGCGGCCTCCTCGAAGCGCTGGTCGGCGCCGCGCAGCGCACCCTCCACGCTGATCACCAGAAAGGGCATCGCGACGAACGCCTCGGCCAGGATCACGCCCGCCGTGGTGAACGGCAGCGTGATCCCGAAGGAGGCCTCCAGCCACTGCCCGACCAGGCCCCGCCGGCCCAGCACGAGCAGCAGCGCGACACCGCCGACCACCGGCGGCAGCACCAGCGGCACGGTGACCAGCGCCCGTACCAGGCGCTGGCCCGGGAACTCCGCCCGGGCCAGCAGCCAGGCCAGCGGCACGCCGAGCAGCAGGCACAGGGCGGTGGCGACGGTGGCGGTCACCAGCGACAGCCGCAGCGCCTCCAGCACGTGTGGCTCGGCCAGCCGTTGCGGCAGCGTGGCCCAGGGGGCCCGGATCAGCAACCCGGCCAGCGGCAACACCAGGAAAGTCAGCCCTGCCAGGGCGGGCACGACCAGCATCCACGGCGGCCGCCCGGAGACCTCGCGGCCCGCGGCCGCCCGCCCGGCGGGTCCGCCACGCGGGCCCGCTGAGCCGATCTGTTCCGACGCAGAAGAGCTCATGCGGGATCAGGGCGCCTCGAAGCCGGCCTTGGTCAGCACGTCCTTGCCCTGCTGCGACAGCACCAGGTCGACGAACTGCTGTGCCAGGTCACCGGCGGGAGCCTTGGCCACGGTGGCGATCGGGTAGTCATTGATCGCCTGATCTGCCTCGGGGAAGGCGATGCCCTGCACCTTGCCCGCCGAGGCGATCACGTCGGTCTTGTAGACCAGCGCCGCGTCCACCTCGCCCAGTTCCACCTTGGTCAGGGTGGCCTTGACGTCCTGCTCCAGCGTCACCGGCCTGACCTTCAGCCCCGCCGCGTTCAGCGCCTTGACCGCCGCCGCCCCGCACGGCACCTGCTCGGCGCAGAGCGCCACCTTCACCTTGGGATCGGCCAGGTCCTTCAGCTCGTCCACCTTGGCCGGGTTGCCGGCGGGCACGGCGATCTGCAGCTTGTTACGCGCGAACGTGGTCGGCGAACTCGCCGGCGACGCGTCGGTGACCGTCTTCATCGTGGCCGGGCTCGCCGCCGCGAACACGTCCGCCGGAGCCCCCTGGACGATCTGCTGGGCCAACGTGGCGCTGGAGCCGAAGTTGAACTTCACCGTCGTACCCGGATGCGCGGCCTCGAAGCTCTTGCCCAGCTCGGTGAAGGTCCCGGTCAGCGACGCCGCCGCGAACACCGTCACCTCCTTCGCACCCCCGCCGGCGGACCCCGAGGCGGAGGACGTGGACGCCGCCGGTTCGCCGGAGCCGCAACCGGACAGGCCCGCCAGCGCGAGCGCGACGGGCACGGCGATCGCCCATCGGGAAAGACGCCTGAACACCAAGAGGCTCCTCACGAATGACTGGCCACGCGCTCGTGACCGGGAATCTCCACGACGACGTTGGTGGACTTGATCACGGCGACCGCCACCACCCCCGCCTCCAGGCCCAGCTCGTCGGCGGCCTGGCGGCTCATCAGCGACACCACCCGGAACGGCCCCGCGGCGATCTCCACCTGCGCCATCACCGCATCGCGGATCACCTCGGTGACGATCCCGCGAAAGCGGTTACGCGCCGAGGAGCGGCCACCGTCGCCGGCGGTCTCGATCTGCGAACGGGCGAAAGCCGCGAGGTCGGCGCCATTGACCCGCCGGTGGCCCTGCTCATCGCGCTCGGCCCCCAACCGGCCGGCGTCCACCCACCGGCGGATGGTGTCGGAGCTGACTCCGAGCAGCGCCGCGGCCTCGCTGATCCGAAACGTCGTCACAAGTCCTCACCATACCTTCCGCATATTCCAGCCTGAATACCTGTCTCCCATCGCAGCAGCGGCGTGATCTACGGCTCTGCCATGGCATCTGCATCGCCCCTCTGCTGGCCGGCGTCCGCAAGCTGCGTCGTGCGCCTGCAGGGCGGCGGACACCGACGCGCTCCACCCCGTGCAAATGCGCTTGTCCGCCATTGCGGCACCGCACTACCTTGCCGATGTGGATCTCTTCTCGCGCTCTTGGACGGCGTTGCGCGCGGCGGTCGCCGAACTCCCGGACGAGGACTTCGCACAGCCGTCCGGCTGTACCGGCTGGCTCGTGCGGGACCTGGTGTGCCACCTGATCATTGACGCTCAGGACGTCCTGATCACCCTCGTGACCCCCGCAGAAGCCGAACCGACCCGCGACGCGGTGACCTACTGGGAGGTCGCAGAAACGCCGCCGACCGGCGACGACCCGCTCGACGCGCTGACCGTCCGGCTGGCCGCCGCGTACGAGGAGCCCTGGCTGCTCAAGTTCCACCTCGACGACGTCGGCTCCGCCGCCGGCCGGGCCGCCGAACTCGCCGACCCGGGCCTCCGGGTGGCCACCCGCGACGTGGTCCTCACCGCGGGCGACTACCTCTCCGCGTACGTCCTGGAGTGGACGCTGCACCACCTCGACCTGGTCGCGCACCTCCCGGACGTGGCGGAACCGCCGGCCGAGGGGCTCGCCCGGTCCCGCGAGATGCTGGAGAAGATCGCCGGGGCGGCGTTCCCTGCGTCGTTCTCCGACAAGGACGCGCTGCTGGTCGGCACGGGACGGCGTGCCGCGACCGACGCGGAGAAGGCCGCACTGGGCGAGCTGGCCGCGAAGCTCCCGCTCGTCCTCGGATGATCGTCTGACGGGACCTTCGTCGCGCGCAAGGCGACGACGGCGCAGTCAGGTTCCCAGGGTCTCGTCGCGCAAGCGATCGGCATGATGGGCCTGATTGTGCAGCGCACGGCGCAGGAAGGTCTCGATGAGTTCGAGCTCGGCGACGCTGAACTGGAGAAGCTCGGCCTGGGCGTCGGCGGCGATCGGTCCCCAAATCTCCTGAATGGCTCTTTGGCCCTGTTCGGTCAGGTGCACCAGGACACGACGCCGGTCAGCTGTGTCGCGGACCCGTCCGGCCAGGCCGGCCCGCTCCAACCGGTCGATGGCGGTGGTGGTGGCGCCTCCGGTGAGACCGGCCGCGGCCGCCAGCTCGCTCGCGGTGAGCGGGCCGCGGGCGGTCAACCTGCTCAAGCATCTCAGGTCGGTGCGGTTGATGCCGAGGCGTCGGGCCGCCAGCTCGTCGATGAGATCGGTGGCATCCTGCAGCTCCTGAACGGCCCTGCTCACGGCCTGAACCTTCAGTTGCTTTGACAATCTAATCCTTAGAAAGTTGAATCAATTAGGCAATGTGCAGCTTAGCTCTCCCGGAGGCCGCAATGCCACGTCCTTCCCTCGAACTGCGACCGGCGACAGCCGACGATGTCTCGGCCCTGCTGACCCTGATGGACTCCGTCCATGCCTGGCTCGTCGCCCGGGGCCGCCCGGAGCAGTGGGGAGCGGTGCCGTTCTCCCGCATCCCCGGCTTCCCCGACCGGATCGCCGACTGGACCCGCCAAGGCGTCATCACCCTGGCCGAACGCGACGGCCGGTGCGTCGGGATGCTGGCCGCGGCGCCCATGGTCCCACCGCGGGTCCCCGCCGGCGCGGTGCCCGAAGGATCCATGTTCATCCACACCGTGATGACCGACCGCGGCCCCGACGGCCAGGACGTCGGGGCGGCCCTGCTCGAAGAGGCCGAACGGCTCGCCCAAGCGCACGGCGCTCCCGCGCTGGCCCTGGACCACTGGGCCGACAGTCCCGAGCTGGGCCGCATCTACGACGAACACGGCTACGTCAAGATCACCGAGTACACCGACGACCAAGACGGCAAGCCCGTCCGCAACGCCGTACGCATCCGCTACCTGCCGGGCTCGTCGTGACTCTGGGGTGACGAAGCGGCTGCGAAGAACGGCGGTTCGGCCGGTCAGCGGAAGTCGGTGATGCGGAGCACCGCCATCATGTCCGTCGCCCGGGAGCCGGTCGAGAAGGAGGCTTCCGCGCCGACCCAGCCACGGAAGGCGCCCTTGTCGTCGATGATCTGCATGAGCGGTTTGACGTGGGAGTTCCCGGTGTAGCAGAACTCACCGCGCTCCATCGCCAGGCAGGTGCACCAGTGCCACAGCGTGTCGCGCCGGTCGGACTTGGAGATCGTCGTGAGGTAGTACTGGATGGAGCTGATGTTGGCGCGCGTTCCGCCGCCGTACTTGGGGCAGCCGCCCTCCTTCTGGCACGCGCTGCTCGAGGACGGCTGCAGGTAGGTCAGGCACGAGGTGGTGGCTGCGCAGGCGCGGAAGGCGGAGTGGCCGAACGGCTGGTTGCTGGAGGTGACGAGCTTGCCGCTCGCCCAGCTCGTCAGGTCCTGCCTGAGGGAGCCGGGAAACGCTTTCACCGAGCTCATTGCGCGCCGGGTGCCGAGTGCGGCGTTGCTGCCATAGCCGTACCCGTGAGTGGCCAGCGTGCTGTGCTTGAGGTCCAGGCGGGCCAGCTTCCCGTCGGAGGAGGGCCGCACAGACCACTGCTCCGTCCACGTCTGGGCGATCTTCCACCGGATGGTCAGCACGTTCCTTGACACGGTGTACGTCCCGGTGCGGCTCTCGTCGGGAGCGCCGGTGAAGCCCCCGGCGGTGAGCACCTCGCAGGTGCGGGGTCGCGATTGGGCGCCGCCGGCCTTGGTGGTGCAGCTCTGGTCGGGGACGGTGCCGGTGCGCTGTCTGGCCTTGGGGTGACGCTGCCACCACAGGTAGAGGGCGGCGGTCACCGTGCCGTTCGCAGCGAAGCGGTAGCTGCCCAAACGTACCCAGTTCTGTCTGGAGGCGGCCTTGAGGTGACCCTGCGAGACGACATAGGTGGCCTTGCCGCCTGGCAGCGGCGTAGCCGCGGCCGGTAGGGAAGGGACGACGATGATGGCGAGAACGAAGGAGAGGACTGCCGCTGCAACGCGCATAGAGGCTCCGAAACTTACGGGCTTTGCCGATGGTCCACGGGCCACGGTATTGGATCTATACCAGGCCCGTCACCGAAAGCGGCGCCTTGCGGGGGTCGATCGTCAGTCCCGCGGCGGCCACACCGTGGGGGAGGGATGCTGCCAGTGGCCCTTCTCGGCGCGATGGAGCGTGCCGACGACGATGCCGGCCAGGTCGCGCGGCAGGCCGTTGGGCATGGCGCTACGGGCCAGGCCGACGATGGCCAGGACGCCGCCGGGGCGCAGCAGGTCACGCATGCGGGCCAGCCCGGCGGCGGCTATTCGCGGGCCTGGCCGATGCTGGGCGCCACAGGGGACTGCGCCCAGGATCTGGGGGTGGTAATGGATGTTGTGGTTCCACCGCTTGCCGTCCTTCACTGTCATGTGATCATCCTGCCGCGTCAATCGAAGCCCGGCATGCGGTATCGGCGCTGCCGGAAGCGGCGATGTGAGGGTGACTTTTCTCGGCAGGTCGTGCCAAAGTGGTGCGGTCGTTTGACAATTGGGGGTCTGCCTGAGGGGGCAGGTCTGGGGGAGAGCTGTGAGCTTACGGGTGGCGATTGTCGGCGGGGGGCTCGGCGGGCTGGCGGCGGCGCTTCACTTGCGCCGGATCGGCGTGGACGCCGTCGTGTACGAGCAGGCGCCGGCGCTGCGGGAAGTCGGGGCCGGCGTGATGATCGCGCCGAACATGGTCCGGTTGATCACGCGGCTCGGCCTGGGGGACGCCCTCGCCCGGTGCGCGGTCTGGCTGGAGGAGGCGTGGGAGTACCGTCGCTGGGCGGACGGGGAGATCCTCTCCGTGCAGCCGATGGGGGAGGCCTGCGAGCGGATGTACGGCGCCAACGTGCACACCGCGCACCGTGCGGACCTGCTCGCGATGTTCCAGAGCGCGCTGCCCGCGGAGGCCGTCCACCTCGATCACCGCTTCGTGGCGCTCGAGCAGGACGACGCGGAGGTCCAGCTGACCTTCGCGCATCGGACGGGCGGCGAGACGAAGGTGCGCGCCGACGCCGTGATCGGAGCCGACGGCATCCATTCGGCCGTCAGACCGCTGATCGTGACCGAGGTGGAGCCGCACTTCTGCCGCCTGAGCGCCTTCCGCGCGCTGATCCCCGTCGAGAAGGCACCCGACTACGCACGGCGGCGGATTCAGACGATCTGGGTCGGCCCCGGGCGGCACGTCGTGCACTATCCCGTGTCGGGCGGACGGCTGGTGAACGTCGTCGCCATCGTGCCCGCCGGTGAGTGGCTTCTCGAGTCGTGGACGGCGGACGGCGATCTGTCCGAGTTCGCCGTCGAGTTCGAGACCTGGGACGAGAAAGTGCGGCAGCTGGTCGCCGCCGCTCCCAGCACAAAGCGATGGGCCCTCTACGATCGCAGCCCGCTCGAGCGCTGGACGAGCGGCCGCGTCACCCTGCTCGGCGACGCCGCGCACGCGATGCTGCCGTTCTTCGCCCAGGGGGCCGGGCAGGCGATCGAGGACGCCGCCGTCCTGGCCCGCTGCCTGCGCGAGGCCGACCGCGATTCGGTGCCGAAGGCACTGCTGTCGTACGAGGCGACCCGCCGGCCGCGTGCCAGCCGGGTGCAGCTGATGAGCCGGGGCCGGGCCGACTACAACCACCTGCCGGACGGGCCCGCGCAACGCGAGCGCGACGCCGGGCTGCGCGACGGGGACTTCCTCCGGCACAGCGCCTGGCTCTACTCCCACGACGTGGACACTGAGCCCCTGCTGCACTGAGGGCAGGTCCCCCGCCTGGTTGAGGGTCTGCCGTGCTAGGACTTGCCAGGTGAGTGACATGTCGTGCCGGTGGCTGCTGGGCCTGCGGGCGAGAGGTGCCGGGCGCCGGCCTGCGGCGTCCCCCGCCACCCTGGCCTTCGCCCGCGAGACCCTCGGGGAGGGCCCGGCGGCGTGGGCGGTGGAGACGGCTGTGTGGATGACTCAGGAGGTCATCCGGCAGGTGCCCGCCTACGGTGGTGGGCGGGCGCCGTTCGAGACGTTGCGGCGTTCGGTGGAGGCCAGCGTGCTCACCGCGCTGACCGGGCTGTTCCTGGGCGTCCGGCCGTCGCCGGAGCTGGTCCCGGTGGAGGCGGTGGAGGGCAACGCGGAGCTGGTACGCCGTGGGGTGCCGCTGGAGCTGGTGCTGCGCGGGGTGCGGATCGGGCACGCGTGCCTGCACCAGCGACTGATGGAGGCCATCGACGCCGAACCCGGACCGGTGCGGCTGGCGGAGAGCCACCGGGTCAGTGAGCTGCTGTTCTCGTACGCCGATGCGCACGCCAGCCGGATGGCCGAGGAGTACATCGCCGAGCGGGACCGTTGGCAGGCCAGCACGGAGGCGGCGCGGCGCCGGATCGTGGACGACATCCTGGCCGGGCGGCGCATCGATCGGGAGACGGCGGGCCGGACCCTGGGCTACGAGGTGGCCCGGCACCATCTCGCGTTCGTGGTCGCCGCCGACGAGCTCGACACCACGGCAGAGGTGCTGCGGCGCTTCGCCGCGGAGGTGGGCCGGGCGGTGGGCGGGCAGGGGGTGCTGACCGTGCAGGCAGGGCCGTCGGATGTGTGGGCCTGGACCGCCTGGCCGTCGCCGGCCGGGCGCGGCGCGCTGGAGATCCGGGTGCCGGAGGGGTTGCGGCTGGCGGTGGGGCCGGTCGCGTACGGAGTGGCGGGGTTCCGGCGCAGCCATCTGGGGGCGCGGGAGGCACAGGACTTCCTCGGCGAGGAGGTGCGGCTGTGCCGGTACGCCGACATCCGGGTACGGTCGCTGCTGGCCGCGGGAGGAGAGCGGGCCCGCTGGTTCGCCGAGGAGACATTGGGCGCTCTGCTGGGTGGAGACCGGCGCACGGCGGAGCTGCGCGAGACGCTGCGCGTCTATTTGGCCTCGGGGCGCAGCCCGCAGCGTGCGGCCGACCTGCTGCACGTCTCCCGCAACACCGTGTCCTACCGGATCAAGCAGGCCCAGGAGCTGCTCGGGCACGCCCTGCCGGACGACCTGCTGGAGCTGCGCCTGGCCTTGGAGATCGCCAGAGCCCTGCCTTGAGCCCAATCTTCTCCGCCCCGCGCCCAAATCGCCGCCGCGTTTTTGGGCTGCGGGCACAAGCGACCGGAGGCGGTGCCTTCGTTGAATCGGCGTGACGAGCCGATGGCCGGCCGCGAAGGGCGGCCGGCCTGACGAAGGGAAGCTCATGCGGGTTGCCAACCTCGCCGGCCGGGCGGTGCTGATCGCCGGCGGCGGCGCGATCGATATCGAGCAGGCCGGCGGCGGACGCTTTCCCGCCGATCCGCAGGCGCTGTTCGAGCGATGGGACGAGCTGCGGTCCTGGAGCACCGACGCCGAGCCCGTGTCGTTCGCGGAGGCGGAGCTGGAGGCCCCGGCGCCGGCGCCGCGTCAGGTGTTCGCGATCGGCGTGAACTACCGCGACCACGCCGAGGAGTCACAGATCGAGCCGGGGGCCAGGCCACCGGTGTTCACCAAGTTCGTCTCCTGCCTGACCGGCCAGGACGCGGTCGTCACGCTGCCGGCGGGTGGGCTGACCGACTGGGAGGTGGAACTGGTCGCGGTCATCGGCCGGCACGCCCACCGGGTGGCCGCGGCCGATGCCTGGCAGTACGTGGCCGGGCTGATGGTGGGACAGGACTTGTCGGAGCGGCTCACCCAGCTCGCGCCGCCGCAGCCGCAGCAGTTCTCCCTCGGCAAGTCCTTCCCCGGCTTCGGCCCGATGGCGCCGTGGCTGGTCACTCCGGACGAGTTCGCCGACCCCGACGATCTGGAGATCGCCTGTCACCTGGACGGCGAGCGCATGCAGCACGCGCGTACCAGCCAGATGATCTTCTCGGTGCCCGAGCTGATCGAGAACCTGTCGTCGGTGACCCCGCTGCTCCCAGGAGATGTCATCTTCACCGGCACCCCGGGCGGGATCGGCGGCACCCGTACCCCGGCCCGCTTCCTGGCCCCGGGCGAGCACCTGCACAGCACGATCGAGGGCATCGGCACGCTCCGCACCACCTTCGCAGGAGCCTGACCATGGCACTTCACCGCCTGACCCGGATCACCGTCGGCGTGCCGAACGTCGCCGAGACCGCCACCTACTACGCCGACTTCGGGCTGAGGCCGACCGGTGAGAACACCTTCGCCACGGCCGACGGCGGAGAGCAGCTCCGCCTGGTGCACGCGCCCACCCGGCGGCTGGTCGAGCTGGGCGTCGGCGTGGACGACGCCGATGACGTCGGCCGCACCGCGTCGAGCCTGGCCCGCCTGGACCTGGCGCTGGACGCCGAGGGCAGGGTGACCGACCCCGGCACGAAGGTACGCGTCCAGGTGTCGATCGCCGAGCGGATCACCCGGGCGACCGAGCCCGCCCCGGTCTACAACGGGCCGGGCCGCGCCGACCGGGTGGACGCCCGGGCCCCAGGCGTGCTGCGTGAGCAGCCGGTACGGCCGCGCAAGCTCGGCCATGTCGTGCTCGGCTCCACCGACCAGGAGTCCAGCCGGCGCTTCTTCACCGAGGGCATCGGGTTCAAGGTCAGCGACGAGGTGCCGGGCATCGCCGCGTTCCTGCGCTGTTCGACCGACCACCACAACGTGCTGGTCCAGCCCGCGCCGGTGCCGTACCTGCACCACACCTCCTGGGAGGTCGAGGACGTCGACGAGATCGGCCGCGGTGCCCACCGGATGCTGGCGGGCCACCCCGAAAGGCACGTGTGGGGCCTGGGCCGGCACCACATCGGCTCGAACTTCTTCTGGTACCTCAAGGACCCCGCGGGCAACTTCTCAGAGTACTACTCCGACCTGGACTGCGTCGTCGACGACGCGATCTGGAAGCCGGAGGTCTTCGAGGACATGCGCATCCTCTACAGCTGGGGACCGCCGGTGCCGCCGTCGTTCATCGAGCCGGATGACCTGGTCGCGCTGATGACGGGAGCGCACACATGACCCATCACACCGAGGGCGACCGCCCCCTGGTCCTGGTCCCGGAAGACCTGCCGCTGGTGGAGGCGGTGCCGCTGGCCGAGCGCGGCCTGCCCGCCTCCACCTACGAGCTGCTGCGCCGTACCGCCACCACGGCCCAGGACGCGCCCGCCCTGCACCTGCTGGGGGAGGGCGAGGCGGTCACCTGGAGCTACGCCGAGCTGCTGGCCCGCGTGCACCAGGCCGCCAACCTGTACACCAGCCTCGGCCTGCCGCCCGGCGGGACCGTGGGGCTGCTGCTGCCCAACACCGGCCACACCTACGCGGCCCTGCTCGGCGCCCAGGCCGTCGGCATCGCCAACCCGGTCAACCCGATGCTGGCCGACCAGCACATCGTCGACATCTTCACCCTCACCAAGGCCGAGATCCTGGTCGTGTCCGCTTCCGTCGGCGAGAAGGCGGTGCGTATCGCCCAGAGCCTGACGGACCTGCGCGCGCTGCTGGTCGTCGGTGGCGATTTCGAACAACTGACTGCCGAGCAGCCCGGCGACCGGCTGATCACGACGCACCGGCCCGGGCCGGAGGATCTGGCCGCCTACTTCCACACCGGCGGCACCACGGGCACCCCCAAGATCGCTCCTCATACGCATGCCATGGAGGTCTACATGGCGTGGGCGCTCGGTTGTTCGGGCGCGTATGTGGGGGGTGGGGTGGCGCTGGCCGGGTTGCCGCTGTTCCACGTCAACGCCCTGCACGTGACCGGGCTGGCGCCGTTCATGCACGGTGCGAGCGTGGTCAGTCTCGGCCCGCTCGGCTATCGCGACAAGACGCTCATGGCCGACTTCTGGCGCATCATTGCACGTTTCCGGGTCACCGCGTTCTCGGCTGTGCCGACCGTCTACGCGAACCTGCCTCCCGTGCCCGACGGCGTGGACATCTCCAGCCTGCGCGCGGGCGCGGTCGGCGCCGCACCGCTGCCCGGCCGGGTCCGCGCCGACTTCGAGCAGGCGGTCAAGGTGCCGATGCTGGAGGGGTACGGCCTGACCGAGGCCACCTGCGCCAGTGCCGCCACCCCCGCCTTCGCGCCCAGGGCCGGCTCGGTCGGGCTGCGCCTGCCGTACCAGCAGATCAAGGCCGTCACGGTGGACGCCGCCGAGCGGCCGGCCGGCGACTGCCCGCCCGGCCAGACGGGGGTGCTGGCCATCAGCGGCCCGGCCGTCTTCCCCGGCTACCTCGGCCCGGACGGCCCCGACCCGAGCGGCAAGATCTTCGACGGGTGGCTGCTGACCGGCGACCTGGGGCACGTGGACGCCGACGGCTACGTCTACCTGACCGGGCGGGCGAAGGAGCTCATCATCCGCGGGGGCCACAACATCGACCCGCGCCCTGTCGAGGAGTCGCTGCTGGCGCACCCGGACGTGAGCGGTGCGGCCGTGGTAGGCCGCCCCGATGCGCACTCCGGCGAGGTCCCCGTCGCGTACGTGACCGTCACGGCCCCGGTCAGCGAGACGGACCTGCTGGCCTGGGCCCATACCCGCGCTCCCGAACCGGCCGCCGCCCCCAAGTCCGTGCACGTCGTTCAGGCGCTGCCCACCACGGCGGTCGGCAAGCTGTTCAAGCCCGAACTGGTCGCCGACGCCGTCCGCCGCGTCATCGCCGAGCTCAGCCCCGGCAGCCCGGCCAACGTCGTGCTGGAGGACGGGCGGCCCGTCGCCCTGATCGGCCCCGACCCCGACCTGGCCGCGGCGCTCGATCGCTACCCCATCCGCTACCGCGTGGTGACCTCATGATCGACCGAATAGTCCGCGACTTCCTCGACGGGCAGACCGCCGGGGTGCTGGCCACCACCCGGCCCGACGGGACGGCGCGCCAGTCGGTGGTCTACTTCGCCCTCGACGGCGACCGCCTGCTCATCTCCACCGAACCCCGCCGGGCCAAGGCCAAGGACGTGGAACGCACCGGCCGCGCCTCGCTGTGCGTCATCGGGCCGACGGCGCCGTACCCGTCGGTCACGCTGGAGGGCGCCGCCCGCATCCGCGCCACCGGCATCGGCGCCGACACCGCGCCCGGCCGGGGTGACCGGCCGGGCGCCATGCTGATCGGGCCTGGGGCCGGGATCAGCTGAGGGCGGGATAGTCGGTGTAGCCGCGGTGGTCCCCGCCGAAGAAGGCGGCGGGGTCAGGAGCGTTGTACGGGCCGCCGGCCGCGAGGCGGGCGGGCAGGTCGGGGTTGGCCAGGAACATCGCGCCGAAGGCGATCATGTCGGCGGTGCCGTCCTCGACCAGTTCCAGTGCGTCCGGCCCGGTGGGGGCGGGGTGGGTGAACGGGTTGAGGATGAAGGCGCCGGGCCAGTCCTTGCGCAGGCGGCGGGTCAGGTCGCGGTCGGAGCCTTCCACAACGTGCAGGTAAGCCAGGCCGAGTGGGGTCAGCCGCGTCACCAGGGCGCCGTAGGTCTCTTCCAGGTCGTTCTCGGCGATGTCGTTGTACGGGTTGCCGGGAGAGATGCGCAGTCCCACCTTCTGGCCGCCGATGGCCTTGGCCACCTCGGTGGCCACCTCGACGGCGAAGCGGATCCGGCCGTCGACGGAGCCGCCCCAGGCGTCGGTGCGGCGGTTGCTGTTGGGGGCGAGGAACTGCTGGATCAGGTAGCCGTTGGCGCCGTGGAGTTCCACTCCGTCGAAGCCGGCGGCCACGGCGTTGCGCGCGGCGGTGGCGAAGTCGTCGATGGTCTGGACGATTTCTGCCTCGGTGAGCTCCCTGGGGGTGACGAAGTCCTGGGGGCCCTGGTGCGTGTAGATCTGTCCCTTGGCGGCCACGGCGGAGGGGGCGACCGGGTGCAGGCCGTCCGGCAGCAGGCTGGGGTGGCCGATCCGGCCGGTGTGCATGAGCTGGGCGAAGATCACACCGCCTTCGCGGTGTACGGCGTCGGTCACCGTCCGCCAGGCGGCGACCTGCTCGGCGGAGTGCAGTCCTGGGGTGTCGGGGTATCCCTGGCCGATCAAGGATGGCTGGGTGCCCTCGGTGACGATCAGACCGGCACCGGCCCGCTGCGCGTAGTAGGTCGCCATCAACTCGGTCGGGCTGGCACCGGGGGCGTACGCGCGGCTACGGGTCATCGGAGCCATCGCGATGCGGTTGGCCAGGCGCTTGCAGCCCAGTTCGAAAGAGTCGAATGCCGTTGGCATGATCACATTCCTTGTTCTCGGGAGAAGATCGCCGTTCCGGCGATCACAGGTCACGACGGCGCCTCAGCGGCCATCATTGCCTGTCCGAACAAGTAAATCTTGAGGCCCATTCCAGCTCCTGCGTGACATGCGCCACCATCTCCCGGATCTCCAGAAAGGTCGCGGAGTTTCGTCGCGCGCGCACGGCGCTCGAGGTGTGGCGGTAAACTTATACCTGTTCGAGCATCTATTAGACGACTGTGAGGTGACTGCGTGAGCAGGCCGAAGGACGCCGGCGAAGACACGTGCTCCGGCGATGGTGCGGACGTGGCGTGTGCGCCGCTGCCCGCCTCGGTCCAGGCAGGGCGGATGAACCACGCGATCGTCCGCGTGGCACGCCTGCACCGCATGCTCGCCGCCCAGCTCCTGCGCCGCGTCGGCCTCCACCTCGGTCAGGAACTGGTCATGATGCAGCTGTGGGACCACGGCCCCCAGCGCCAGGCCGACCTGGTGCGCATGCTCGGCTCCGACGCCGCCACCATGACCCGCACCATCCAGCGCCTCGAGCACGCCGGGTTCGTCCGCCGCAAGCCCAGCCCCACCGACAAACGCGCCACCATCATCGAACCCACCCCCGCCAGCCAGGCCGTCCGTCAGCAGATCGAAGACATCTGGGCCGAACTCGAAACCGCCGCCGCCGCCGGTCTCACCCCCGACCAGCAGGCCGAGGCCCTCAAAGTCCTCCAGCTGATCGAAGAGAGCCTCGCCCGCGCCGCCTCCTGCTGAGAACGTCAACTCCCGCGCCCGTCCGGGACGCCTGGCCCCGCAGGGGTTCACGGCCCCGTTCACGCTGCGGGACTTGACGCGGAAAACGTGACGCTCAGCCATCCAGGGCATCGCGCGCCGATACCGTTACGGCCCTCTCGAGCGGCTCTGGCGCTGGGCCTGGGCCACCTGGGCGCACCGCGCCGCTGTGCGGCGGTGCGGATGGTGCGGTGCTCGGAAGCTGTCTTTGATCCCCGGCTTCCAGATATGTATGCGTTCCGCATAGACTTCCGGTATGGAGTCGGCACTGGAAGCAGCCATCAACGAGTGGCACGCGAGCGTGAACGAGGGCGACCTGGAGCGTTCAGCAGGGGCGGTCGGCGATCCGATCGTCGTCCTGGGCCCGAAGGGCGCCGGACCGATCACGCCTGAGCAGTTCGCGGGCTGGGTGGAACGCTCTGGGATCACGTTGCACCCGCGATCGTGGCATCCGATCAGTGAGCGCCTCATGGTCGTGGAGGAGGACGCCACCTGGCCCGAGAGCAAGGCGTCAACTCGAGTGGCGACGGTGTTCCGGGTAGCCGACGGGAAAGTAACGGCTGCTCTCCGGCTACCGGATCTGAAGCAAGCGCTGGAGCTGGCCTACATCTGCCGCGAGATGGCGGCCACCGAGTGAGCACCCCGCGGCCTGGACAGGTCTTGTTCGCGTTTGTCCGGTACTGGTCACGGAGGCTACCGGCCGGCGACCACAAGCTGGCCGAACAAGGCCGGCTCGTGCTCGTCACCGAGGCCGTCCATGCGCTGACCCAACGAGGAATCGTGGCCACGGTCAATGCCGTGGCCCACGAAATCGGCATTGACCAGAGCGGTGCATCACGACTGGTCAAGAGCGCAACAGAGGCCGGATACTTGACCATGCAGGCATCGGATACGGATGGCCGTCAGCGCCACGCGACACTCACTTCATCCGGCCATACTGTGTTGGATCAAGCTCATGACTGGCAGGAGCAGGTCTTCGACCGGCTGACTGAGGGCTGGAACGAGCAACAACGCCGTAACTTCCAGCAGGCGATGACGGAGTTGATCGACCGGTCCTACGCGTTGGACGCATGACTCGGGATCTATCGCTCGGGTAACCATGCCGGGGCCAAGGTCAACTTCACTTGGCTGGTCTGGTGGGGCGGCAGCGGTTTTCGCGTCGTGAATGCGTTGATAGGTCTCCAACGTCTTCACCGGGATGGACAGGTCGTCGGCGAACAGCTGCAGCGATTCCAAGACGCCGAACAGCGCCTCGCCCTGGTTCGGGTGCGCGCCATCGTGTGGCTGCATCGACTCGATCTCCAGCGCCAGGTCCCCGAGCTCGAACTGGGAACGGGTCTGAAGCCCTCCCCTCGCACGAGACGTACGGGACAACGGCGGGCACCTTCTCAGCGGTAGAGGTCGGCGATGGCCGCCAGCACGCGTTCGCGGGCGGTGGCAGCCGGCGTGACGCCGGTGAGCACGTAGGCGGCGAGTCCTTCGGCCAGCGCCACGCGCGGCTCGGCGAGGTTGAGCTCGGCGCCGACCCGCTGCCGGACGGACGGGAGCCCGGCCGGCCTCGCCCGGTGGCGTGCCGGCGGTAGGCGAACTCGCCGCCGCCATCGGCCTCGCCCGCGAGAATGCCGCGCAGAGCGTGGCGGCCGCCGCAAGGAGCGCGGCGTTCGGGCTGATCCGGGCTCGGACCCGCCCCCCGTCACCGCACTCGACTACTCCCCACGTCGTAGTCCGGCCAGGCGTTGGTCCCGATGTGGTAGCGGCAGATGACTCCGCTTGTAGGACGCCCCTGAACAGCAGCTGGACGACGATTGCGGTCATGAGAACCGCAGAGGCCGTACAGCCACGGGGCGGCGCACCCTCGCCGCGGTGGCCGTCGTGCAGTTCATGGTGTCGCTGGGCCTGTCGGTCGTGAACGTCGGACTCCCACAGATCGCTGCCGACCTCGGCTTCAGCGCAGTGGGCCTGACCTGGGTGATCCACGCCTACGCGCGCACCTTCGGCGGGCTGCTCCTGCTGGGCGGCAAGGCCGCCGTACAGGGCATCGGGGCCGCCGCATTGGCCGCGCTGGCGCTGCGGACCGCCACACCCGAGGCCCTCACCGACGGATACGCACTCGGCCTGACCTTGGGCGCCGCCGCCCTCATCGCCCTCACCGTCCTGCGCCGGACCAGCCTGCCGGTACGGGCTGAGCAGACCGATGACCGCGATGCGCTGCTCGCCCGGAATGACCGGCAAGCCACCAGACGAAAGATCACCGTAGGAAGGATGTCCCGGCATGAGTGTCACCCCGATCGATCTCTTCGCGTCCTCATTCCAGCTTCACCAAGGCGGCAGGGTTCACGCCGAGAAGAGAGCAACGGACTGCGACCAGGACGGCTGGCAGGTGACGGCCTTCCATGCGAAGACCGACGCCGACGTCCACGGCGACCACTGGGAAGTCCACCCCGAGGCCGAGGAGGTCGTGTCCTGCCTCATCGGGAAGATCCGCCTGTACCTCCGTCCGGAGCGGCCGGGACAACAGGAGGAAGAGATCAGGCTGACGGCCGGAACCGCCGCCATCGTCCCGCGCGGGCGATGGCACCGCATCAAGCTGGACATCCCCAGCAACATCATGGCCGTCACCCTGCCCCGTGGCAGCCGGCTGGAGAAGCGGGCCGAAGCCTAGGCCGGACCCCTCGAACCCGGTACTCAACCACCATCGGCCCGGCCACGTGCCTGGTCGCAACAAGATTGACGAACTCGGGAGAGCGATGAACGCCACCGACCTCGCCAAGGCGGGGGAGCAGTCCACACCACCACCGCAGGCCGATTTCGCGGCGGGACAGAGCCTGGCGGGGCTGTTGCGCCCGTACGGATGGAGTTTCGGCGCCGTTGTCATCCTGCAGGTCATCGGCGCTGTCGCGGGTCTGGCGCCGCTGCTGGCGGTCGTCGAGCTGGGCCGTACGCTGCTGTCTCCCGGCCCGATCGAGCACGGTCATGTCTGGACCATCGTGATCGCGGGTGCGACCGGCTTGTTCGTGCGGCTGCTGTTCACTGCCGCGTCGTCCGGACTCGGGCACATTCTCGACGGCCAGGTGCAACTGTCGTTCCGCCGGCAACTGGCCGCGCGGCTGGGGCGCGTACCGATCGGGTGGTTCTCCCGGCGCCGGAGCGGCGAGCTGGCGAAGGTGGTGGGGGAGGACGTGAGCGCCGTGCACCCGTTCATCGCCCACACCCCCGGCGAGCTGGTCTCCGCATTCGTCGTGCCGCTGGTGTCGCTGATCTACTTGTTCACTGTCGACTGGCGGCTCACGCTGATCACGCTGATCCCGGTGGCGCTGGCAGTGGCGCTGGTCCCCCTGATGATGACCCCGGCCAGGCTGCGTGAGCAGGAGGACTTCGATGCGGCCATGGGACGGATCGCGAGCTCCGTCGTCGAGTTCGTGCAGGGTATCTCGGTGGTCAAGGCGTTCGGTGGATCCGAGCGCGTCCACCGTAAATTCCGCACGGCCACGGACGATTTCGTCAGCAGCTTTCTCCGGATGGTGCGCGGTCTGTCCGGGATCGCCGCGGGGATGCAGCTGGCGCTGTCGCCGCCGTTCGTGCTGCTGGTCGTGCTGATCGGCGGCGCGGCGCTGATCACGACCGGTGGCATGGCCCCGGCCGACCTGCTGCCCTTCCTGCTGCTCGGACTGGGACTGACCGCTCCGGTGGCGGCACTCGGGCACGGCTTCGACGACATGCAGGCCGCCCGGCGCGCGGTCGGCCGGATCCGGGACGTGCTCGCCGTGCAGTCGCTACCGGAGCCTGCGCATCCGGTCGCGCCACAGGGCCACCGGGTGGAACTGCGTGACGTTCGATTCGGTTATGAAGCCGATCACGAGGTGCTGCGCGGGATCGACCTGGTGCTCGAGCCGGGGACGGTCACTGCGGTCGTCGGGCCGTCGGGCAGCGGGAAGTCCACGCTGGTCCAGCTGCTGCCGCGGTTCTTCGACCCGACCCACGGTTCGGTCGCGCTCGGCGGTGTCGATCTGCGCGAGCTCGGCGGCCGGGAGCTCTACCGGCTGGTCTCCTTCGTCTTCCAGGACGTTCGCCTCCTGCGCGCGCCGGTCGCGGACAATATCGCGCTGGCGGTACCGGAGGCCGACCTCGACGACGTGATCCGCGCCGCCCGGCTGGCCAATATTCATGATCGGATTCTTGAGCTGCCGCGCGGATACGACACGGTGATCAACGAAGAGGCCGGACTGTCGGGCGGCGAGGCACAACGGATCTCGATCGCGCGCGCCCTGCTCGCCGACGCGCCCGTGCTCGTGCTCGACGAGGCGACCGCCTTCGCCGATCCCCAGACCGAACAGGCGGTGCGCCGAGCCCTGGCGACGCTGGAGGGTGATCGGACGACCCTGGTCATCGCCCACCGCCTGGAGACGATCGCCGACGCCGACACCGTCGTGATGCTGGAGAACGGGTCGATCGTCGAGCGCGGCAAGCCCGCCGAGCTGCTGGCGCAGAACGGAAAGTTCGCCGCGTTCTGGCAATCCCAACGATCGGCGATCGCCCCCCACGTTGGCGTACTGCAAGGAGACTGGCCCCGATGATTCGAATGCTGCTGCGCGTGCTGGGCAACGAGTACGCCCAGCCGGTGCGCCGCACCGTGGCCCTGATGACGACGACCGCGATAGTCGAGGGTCTGTCGTACGCACTGCTGGTTCCGGTGCTGCGGGAACTGCTCGGGAGCGCCCCCGGAGATGCGCGGCCCTGGCTGATCGCGTTCGGGGCCGCGGTCGCGGTCTACGCGGTGCTGCGCTATGTCAGCGACCTGTCCGGGTTCCGCGCCGGGACCACGCTGTTGCACGGTATGTATCGCCGTCTCGGCGATCATCTGGCCCGATTGCCGATCGGCTGGTACAGCGCGAGCCGCGTCGGGGAGGTGTCCGTCCTGGCCAGCCGCGGCGTCCTGCAGGCGATGAGCGTGATCGCGCATCTGCTGGCACCGTTCATCTCCGCCTGCGTGACTCCCCTGACGATCGTTGTCGTGATGCTTGCCTTCAACTGGCACATGGGGCTGGCCGCGTTGGTGGCCGTACCGGTCGTGGCGGCGATCCAGATCTGGGCGGGACGTTCGATGGCCGCCGCCGATGCGGAGCGCGTCGAACGCGACCATGAGGCCACCGGGCGAGTCATCGAATATCTCCAGGCCCAGCCGGTGCTGCGCGCCGGCGGCCGGACCGTCGAACGCTTCCGGTTGCTCGACGACTCGCTGCAGGAGCTCCAGCGCGCCTCCCGCCGTTTGACGCTGTCGGCGCTGCCTGGCGTAGTGGGCTTGACGCTCACGGTGCAGGCGATGTTCACCGTGCTGTTGGCCCTGGGCACCTACCTCGCGCTCGGCGGGAACGTCGGTGCGGCGGAGATTCTGACGATCCTGGTGCTGGCCGCCCGCTGCGCAGATCCGCTGCTGTCGCTGTCGGATATCGGTGGCCAGCTACGCGTCGCACGTTCCGAGCTGGCGAGACTCGACACGGTGTTGCGCACTGAGCCGCTGCCGGAACCTCGCGAACCGGTCCAGCCCGAACGCCATGACCTGGAGTTCGACTCCGTCGCCTTTCGGCATGGCGACCGTACGGTGATCGACGACGTGTCGTTGTCCGTGCCGGAGGGACAGCGGCTTGCCGTCGTCGGACCGTCGGGTGCGGGTAAGAGCACACTGCTGCAGTTGCTCGCGCGGTTCTACGACGTGGACGCGGGCGCGGTGCGCGTGGGGGGTGTGGACGTGCGCGCGATCGACACTGAAGTGCTGATGGCGCAGCTCGCCATCGTCTTCCAGGACGTCTATCTCTTCGACGGCACGATCGAGGAGAACGTGCGTCTCGGCCGTCCCGACGCCGGCGACGCCGAGGTGCGGGCGGCGGCGACGGCGGCGCGGTTGGACGAAGTGGTCGAGCGGCTGCCCGGCGGATGGGCGACGAATGTCGGCGAGGGCGGCGCACTGCTGTCGGGCGGTGAGCGCCAGCGAGTCTCGATCGCGCGAGCGCTGCTGAAGAACGCGCCCGTCGTGCTGCTGGACGAGGTGACCTCCGCACTGGACCCGGTGAACGAGGCGGCCGTCCACGAAGGCATTGAGCGCCTGATGGCGGGCCGGACGGTGGTGATGGTGGCGCACCGGCTGCGGACCGTCCAACGCGCCGACCGCATCGTCTTTCTGGACGAGGGCCGGATCGTGGAGGAGGGCAGCCACGACGAGCTGCTGCGCCGCGGCGGCCGCTACGCCGACTTCTGGAATACGTCCCTGACGCCGGCAGCGGGTGCCTGAGTCCGGGATGGGTGTTGCGCGTCCAGGCCCGGCCGGCGTCAGGAGCTCGTGAGGATGACGAGTTGCTGGGTCGCCCGGGTCATGGCGACATAGCGGTCGACCGCTCCTTCGATGCCCTTGCCGAACTCCTCCGGGTCGATGAGGACGACCAGGTCGAACTCGAGCCCCTTCGACAGCTCCGGGGTCAGCGACCGGACGCGGGACGTCTCCTGGAACGTGGGATCGCCGATGACGCAGGCGATCCCCTCGGCATGCGCGGCGAGCCAGGTGTCGAGGATCGAGCTCAGATCCGAAGCAGATCCGGGTACGACGGGGACGCCGCTGCTGCGGATGGAGCTCGGCACGTTGGCGTCCGGGAGCACGGCCCGGATGACCGGCTCGGCTTCCGCCATGACCTCTTCCGGCGTCCGGTAGTTGATGCTCAGAGAGGCCAGGTTGATCTGGTCGAGCCCGATCCGCTCGAGCCGTTCCTGCCACGACTCGGTGAACCCGTGCCTGGCCTGGGCACGGTCCCCGACGATGGTGAAGCTCCGGGACGGGCAGCGCAGCAGCAACATCTGCCATTCCGCATCGGTGAGTTCCTGAGCCTCGTCCACGACGATGTGCGCGAACGGGCCGGCGAGCCGGTCCGGGTCGGTGCCGGGTAGTGCGGTCTCGTCGATCAGGCTGTTCCGCAGGTCCTGTCCGCGCAGCATCGTCACCAGACCTTCACCGTCGTCATCGGCCTCGATCAGGTTGTCGACGACCTGCGCCATGCGCTCGCGTTGGGCGGCGACGGCGGCGTCATGCCGGCGCTTGCGTCGTGACACCTCCGGGTCGCCGAGCCGCTGCCGGGCCGCGTCCAGGAGCGGCAGGTCGGACGCCGTCCAGGCCTGGGCGTCCGCGCGCTGCAGCCGCCGGACCTCGTCGGGGCTCAGCCAGGGAGCGCACATCCGCAGGTAGGCGGGTACCGACCACAGGTCTCCGACGAGGTCGGCCGCTTCCAGCAGCGGCCACGCGCGGTTGAAGGTCGTGAGCAGCTCCCTGTTCTGCAGCAGCGACTTGCGGACCAGGTCAGCAGAGATGTCCTCGTCGTCGTGCTTGTCCACCAGGATCGTGAGCAGCTCCTCCCAGATCTGGTCGCGCGCCTCGTTGTGCGGAGTACCGGGCTCTGCTGCTTCGAACGCCTCGGCCCAATCGTCGGCGCCCAGCCAGATGTCGGACCAGTGGGTCGTGACCGTCATCCCCTTGGTGGGCGGGTTCTCGTAGAACCTGACGGCCGGCTCGATCGCCTTGACCATGTTCGCGGACGACTTCAGGCGGGCCACGTCCGGGTCGGTCTCGATCGCCGCCGCGGCTCCCTCGGCGACGAGGTCCCGCAGGGTGCAGGTCTGCACGCCCTCCTCGCCGAGGCTGGGCAGGACGTCGGCGACGTAGGCCAGGTAGGGCTGGTGCGGACCGACGAACAGCACGCCGCCCCTGCGGTGACCGAGGCGAGGGTCGGAGTAGAGGAGGTATGCGGAGCGGTGCAGGGCGACGACGGTCTTCCCCGTGCCAGGACCGCCGTCCACGACGAGAGCGCCACGCGATCCCGCGCGGATGATGGCGTCCTGGTCGGCCTGGATGGTGCCGAGCACGTCCCGCATCCGGCCCGACCGGTTGCCGCCCAGGCTGGCGATGAAGGCGGACTGGTCGTCGAGCGCGGCGTGCCCTTCGAACCCATCCGAGGTGAACACCTCGTCCCAGTAGTCGCTGATCCGGCCACGGGTCCAGCGATACCTGCGGCGGCTCGCCAGGCCCATCGGGTTGGCGTGGGTGGCTCCGAAGAACGGTTCAGCCGCGGGGGAGCGCCAGTCGAGCAGCAGCCGACGACCCGCGCTGTCCGTGAGGCCGAGTCGTCCGATGTACACGGGCTCGGGGTTGTCCGCGCTGACCATGTGTCCGAGGCACAGGTCCAGACCGAAGCGACGCAGTGCGCGCAGGCGAGCGGTCAGCCGGTGGATCTCCATGTCCCGGTCCATCGCCTGCCTGCCTTTGCCGCCGGGCGACTTGCGCTCGGCATCGAGGCGGTCGGACAGCTCGGCGATCGACTGCTCGAGACTCTCCGCGATGGCCGCGAAGTGCTGCTCATCGCCGGCGATCAGCGCCGGGTCGGCCTTGGGGGAGAGGCGGACGGGAAGGTCGAACGCACTGGTAGTCAGGGGGTTCAAGTCATTAGCTCCGATGTGAGATTGTTTGCGCCGTTGCGCGCAGCAAGGTGTCTGTACCGGCTCGACGATCCCGGGTGGTTACACGGGTGCCGTTTCCCGGCTGATCGCGTCGATCAGCAGCCTCGCGGCCACCGCCGCCCCGTCCGTGCGGATCGTGCCGGCCACGGCTGCTGCCCGTGCCCGGGTCTCGGGGGCCAGCGCCGTCCTGAGCGCGGCTGACAGGGACTCGGTGGTCGGGGCCGGGTCCGCCGCCGACGGCGGCGCCACCGCACCGCGAGTCCCGCCAACGGTTCGACGTCCCCGCGCGACCCATACGTCGACGACAACACACGCACTGCGCGTCCCCCATATCCGCAGATTCTGGCCTCGGCCGACGATTCTGCGGCACGACCCGGGTCTTGCCGCAAGCCCCCCGGTGCGCTATACGTTGAGAGTGGAAAGGAGCGGGTAATCCCCCTTTCCCGTCGTCGTCCCCCCTCTCAACGCCGCGCGTGGTGGATCGTGCGGGCCTGATGTGCCACGGGCAGGAAGACCGCGACGATCAGTACCGGCCGAGGCCCGCATATCCGGATGTCCGCCTCCTGAAGTGACGGTCAGCGCGAGGTGCCGGCGGCGCGTACGGGCTGCTGGTAGTTGCCCAGGAGGGTGAAGTGCTCCTTCGACTCCGCCGGGACCGGGCCGATCTCCACGGGGTCGGAGGGTGAGACCAGGCTGGCGCGGTAGAGCTGGTCCGTGTCGGTGTTCTCCTGATCGGCCACGATGATCAGGGAGCGGCGGTCCCGGGAGAGGGCCACCGAGCTGATCATTGTCTCGGTCACGGGGGCGATCTCGGCTTTCACCTTCACCTCGGTGGACTGCACGTACTCGATGTCGTTCCGGGCGGTCTTGGGGTCGATCTGCACGGTGTAGAAGTTGTTGCCCGCTCCCGCGCAGAGCAGGTCGGTGGCGTTGACCCAGGCGACGGGGCTGCAGTCTTGCAGGCGGCCGTGGTCGCGGACGGCGACCTTCATGCCGAACGGCAGCTGGAGCGGGGCGTTCTCGTACCGGTCGACCGTGTTCGCGAGGATGTCGAGCTCGGCACCCTGGACCAGGGTCATTCCCTTGGCCACGCCACTGGGGTCGGCCGCGAACCTCCCGGAGGGGTGCACGGTGCCCTCGCACATGACGGCGACCGACCGTACGACCTGGTAGAAGGTGTCTTCGTTCCGGTTGCTGAAACAGGCCAGGCTGAGCCGGCGCGGGGTCAGCCGGCCGTTCGGGTCCGCCGAGAAGAACTGCTGGGAGTCGCGCAGGAACCAGAACGACCCGTCGGGCGCGAATCCGGGGTACTTGTCGGAGAACGTCTCCTTGACGTACCCCTTCTTGTTTGACTTGTCGGTGAGGTCCGTGAACGTCCCTGTGCCGAGGTCCAGCCAGCCGACATGCGTCGGGTCACCGCTGGCAGGAAAGTCCACCTGGACGGCGACTCGGCGGCCGTCCGGCGAGACCGGGCTGATGCCGGGATCTCCCTTCTCGCCGCACAGGCTGCGCACGAACGCCTCCTGTCCGCCGGCTTTCGTGGCGATCTCGGTCAAGAGGGGCGCGAGCGTGGTGCTGGAGAAGGTCGCGGTACGGGTGCGGAAGGCGTCGTCGTAGGCCGTGGCCTGCCACTGCCCGTCCTGCCTCGAACAGGCGACCGGCCCCGGGGCGGAAAGTAAGGCGGGCAGGCTTTTGGCCGCCTCGGCCAGCGCCGACTTCCTGGCGTCCGCAGTGACGGTGACGCTCGGGCTCGGCTGCGACGGGGCGGCAGGGCCGGCCTGTGCCGCGCAGCCGGTGGTCGCCAGGAGGATCGCGACCGTCGTCGCCGGCCAGCCGCCTCTGCGGTTACCCATCCAAGGTCTCCTTCGCATCGCTTCAATGATGATCAATAAAAGAGTGAATACTATTAACCATGTGTCGCCCATTCACCGCAAGTGGCAGCGGCGGGCGAGACCAGACAAGATGGGCGGGTGACAGCGTTGACGCGACGGGAACGACTGCGGGCCGAGCTCGAACGCGACGCCAAGTCCGTCGCCCGGAGGATCGCCGCCGAGGAGGGCGTCGAGGGTCTCACCCTCGCAGCCGTGGCCCGCGAGGTCGGGGTGACGCCCCCGGCTCTCTACCGCTACTTCACCGGCAGGGCAGGCCTCGTCCGCGCCGTCTACGACGACGTCACCGCGGAGTTCATGGACATCGTCACCCAGGCCGTGCAGCGCCAGGACCCCGACGACATCAGCGCCCAGCTGCACGCCGCCACGCGGGCCGTGCTCGACTGGTCGCTGGCCAACAAGGTCGAGTTCGACCTGCTCATGGGAGCTGGCTTCCCCAAGGTCGCCGCGTCGGACGACGACATCCCGATGGTCATCGCGCGCGAGCTGGGCGGCCTGTTCGGGCGGCGGTTCGCGCAACTGTGGCGCGAAGGACGGCTGACCTTCCCCGCGGACGAGGACATCGACCCCGCCCTGGTGCCGCAGCTGCGTACCTACCGCGAGACCGTCGGCCTGGAGTTCCCGATCGGCGTGGTGTTCCTCATGATCATCTGCTGGCGGCAGATCTACGGGTTGCTCTGCATGGCCGTCTACGGACACCACCAATTCGCGTTCGACAACCCGCTGCCGTTGTTCGAGCACATGATGGACGACCTGCTCGGCTTCCTCGGGCTCACGCGGAGCCCCAACCTGCGCGTGCCCTGACTGACCCCCGGCGACGCGGCGGCACCGTTCCGCGGGGCAGAAGAGAGACGCCGGCCGGGCGGGCGCCGGCAGGGACAGCGCATGCACCAGGTCGACCGGCCGCTCGTCGGTGGCGACCATGTCGTCGACGAACCGGTCGACGATGTCCTGGGTCCGTGGGTGCAGCGCGGACAGCCGCTGTGGGGCGTTCGTGAGGTTCTGGGTTGACGTTGTCGGACGGTCCACGACCTGGTTCAGGGGAAGGTCAGGCAAGAGAACCCCGTCGCACGGAGAACTCGCGCGCGGAAGATCGCGTCAAAGCAGGAATGAGATCCTTGCGGGTGTTCGTGGCGGCTGCCCTCATCGTTCTGGGCGCCGGATGCGGCGGCAACGTGGCGGACCCCCAGCAGGCTCATCCTGCGCCCACTCCAGGCCAGGCCTCCGCGGCGCTGCTTCTGCCGGACCGTCCAGGAGACCTCCATCTGGAGCAGCTGGTCACATCGGAGGCCGAGCAGGATCCGGTCACGGCGTACGCGGATGGCGACACGCCCGGCGACAGGACGCTGGCCGTCCTGGTGACCGAGTCGGAGGACTGGGATCAGCCGTACGGTGGAAAGCCGGTCAAGCTGGACAAGCACGAGGCGACCATGGGCGGATCGGGACAGCACCGCTGGATCACCTGGCCGGTGAGGTCGAGCGCGGACTTCGAGTCGTTCGCGGTGCTGGGCCACGGGTTGTCGGAGGCCGAGCTGATCAGGGCGGCCAACGGAGCGGCAGAGGATCTGCGGCGGCCCCGGATCGACGCCGCGCATCTGCCGCAGGAGCTGGACCTCGTCAAGACCGGTTCGCTGCCGATCGGCGGCTGGCAGGCGGAGCTCGGCGGAACGGAGCAGGTCTGGACCAACCGGCGGGCGCGAGCCAGAATCTCCGTCAGCCAGTTGCCCGGCGATGCCGGCATGGAGAGCCTCGGGAGATCCGCGGCACCACCGGCCTGGCGGGTGGCGACCTCCTGTCCAGCGGATCGCTCAGCATGGACTGGGTGCACGAGGATCCGGCCCTCATGATGCCCAAGGTCCGGCTCTGGCGGGAGAACGGCATGATCGTCAAGGTGTCCGCGCTGGGTCTGGCCGACGAGGTGGTGGACGCGTTCGTCCGAGATCTGCGCCCAGCCGGCCCTGAAGCCGTCGAGCGGGCGCGTAGCCAGATCCTGGAGTACCCTCCCGACCTGCTGTTCCCGCCCGCCGACGAGGAGAACCGTCCGTTGCGTGTCGTCACGCACGGCAGGAACGCCGAACGAGCCTGGGCCATGAGCGCCGGACTGCAGAGGAGAACCTTCATGTACGCGCTCCGCGTGCTCTCCCGCCGAGCCAAAATCGTGGACGGTGGCGGCGGGACCTTCGAACCGTGGAAGCCGGAGTACGGCCGGGTGCCGCTGACGATCATGCATGACGTGGTGGAGCTCGGCCTGCCCAGCGACAACGTCCTCATCGGCTTCGCGGGGACCGGAGTGAGGAAGGTGCGCATCAGCTACTCGGACGGCACCTCGGCAGAGCTTCCGCTCGGTCCGGCGGGCGGTCCGGGCGGCGTCCGCTGGTTCTCCGCCGAGGTGAGATCCCGCGCGTTCAAGCTCTCCGCCACGATGGAGGACGGCAAGGTCGCCGGCTCCGTACGGCGCCTCCCCTGAGCTGACTGATCACAGGTGCAGGCCAGGGAGCGCCTCTCCAGCATTCGCGGCGGGAGACGCTCGAACACGCGGCTTCTGATCGCCGTGTGCAGTTCGACCTTGGACTCGGCTGTACCCGCGTCACCACATCCCGCGAAGCACATCGATATTCCTACCGCGCGCTCTTGTCGTGGTGGTTCGGCGGACGGTACTGCTCGCCGAGCTCAAGGAGGTCCTGGCCAGCTTCGCCGTGATCGACGTGGCCAGCAGGGAACGCGCCGTCGAAATCGGCTCGCGGATCGTCGAGGTGCTGGGCGAGCCGATCGAGATCCGTCCGAGCGTACGGCAGAGCCGGACCTCACCGGCGATCAGATCGAAGCCTCGTCGGTCAGCGAGGGTACGGCGCACGGGCGGAGGACCATGAGTGAGTCCTCCAAGGCCGCCACCATGGCAAAGGGGAACCGGTCGAGTTCAAGACAGAGTGCGACGTCATCAGGATGGGCTCCTTGGCGCACGCCCTCCGCCAACTCGGCGGCGGCGCGCGACTCGCCGGCGCGCCGGAGGAACTCAGCTGCATCCGCCCCGGCCCCGGTGGCCCTCTGGGCGATGTACTGAGCGCACGCCAGATCTTCCTCGGCGCGCCCGTCGTCGCCGGTGACCACGAACGTGACACTGCCGCACTCGCGTGTCCGCAAGAGCCGAGCCGTCGCCCCCGCCACCACGAAGCTGGCGCACAGCACCAGCGACGCCTCCTTGACAGCAAGGGCGCCGACCGTCCCTGCCGTGGTCTTCTGCACAACGGTCCGTCCGCCAAGGTCGACGAAGCGCAGCAGGCCCGGCGAGTTGACGGCGTCGAAACCGGTCGCCGGCGGACCGTCTTTGAGCGTCACCCAATCCGGGTGGCGAGCCTTCAGCGCCAGGGCTTCGTCCAGCGACTCAGCAAGAACGATCTTTTCTGCCCCTTGAGCGAAGGCCCAGGCAGCCACTGTGAAGGCACGCATGACGTCGACTACGACCGCCGCGGACGGGGCTTCGACCAGATCAGCGATACCGAGGAATCGAGCGTCCATTCCGGTCATCATCGCGCATGCCCGACCCGAAGCGCCCAGACAGTGACACGCATCACGTCGACGGTCTCGGAATGCGACATCTTCGGCTGCCTGCGTCGCGAAGGCAGTGCGCAACGACACGCCGCTACATGTCCGTTCGCCGTACCTATCCGAGAACAGGGGCCGTAGCGGAGCGACTCCAGAAGATCACCTGGGGTTCTGGCTCTTTCGCCACCGCGGACCCGAATCGAGGGATGGCAGCCGGGGATCCGCACAGTTGCCTGGTAGGTGAGTTCCCACCCAAGTTCATCGACGCCCACGGCGGTGGGCGGCTGGATCAGAGGATGCGCTGCCCGACCAGGCCAGCCGTTCGGCCCTCGTCGATGACGGTCTCCTGACCAGCCCTATTAGGCCTTGCCGGCTTACTTTGTCTGCCTCCCACTTTCGTGATCGCCGAATGTCGCAGCGTGTGCGGGCGGCATCAGTACCTGCTGTGCCGGTAAAGCGCCGCGAGCGTGTGCACCAGGGGGCTCTCGACCTTGCCCGAGTGCGGCTTGCCGTCCCGGTTCTGCCAGGTGGCGTTCCACAGCCTTATGGGTTTCGGACCGGTCGCACGCAATCCGGAGTGGGTGATCTCTTTCCCGCGGGTCTCCTCGTAACGCGCCCAATGCGGGCCCCTGTAGTCGTCGGTGGCGGAGCGCTCCGAGACCGTGTCGTCTCCGGTCGAGCCCATGAACGTGTAGTCGGTGCCCATCTGGGACTGCGGGCGGCTGCCCACCCACTTCAGGAAGCCGCTGTCCCGCCGCATGTCGCTGCACTGCTCGTGGGTGATGGCACAGAAGTCAACAAGCTCCCCAAGGGGGATGCCCCAGTGCGGCGTGCCGAGGGTGACGATGTCCTCGATGTAGAGGCGGGAGGGCCACTTGCGGCTTTGCTTGCCGTACTTGTTGGTGCCCTGGATGGCGGCCTTGGCGACCAGGCCGCCCATCGAATGCGCGACGATGTCGACGGCTGTGCCTTTGCTGGTGAAGTGCTGGTAGATGCGGCGGGCCAGGGCCGCGCCAGCGGTCTGGATGCGCGTGTCGGTGGTTCCCCTGGCGTGCATGTCGCAGTTGCGGGCGCGGCCGTAGTAGCCGAAGGTGTAGGACCTGGCCTGCCAGCGATGTTTCTTTAACACGCTCCGCGCGTTGCGCCAGGCGGCGGCGCAGTTGGTGTCGGCTTCACGGTCGAAACCGTGCACGAAGATGACCGGACGGCCCTTTCCGTCCGTCCGCCGCGGTGCCGCGGCGGAGGGCAACCGGTTCCTCCGTGTGGGGGCAGGTGAGGCTGATCGGATGCTCGCCGCACGAGCGGTGACGGTGGCGGCGCGCTCATCAGGAGCGGCGTTCGCCGAGGCGGCCGCAAGTAACGGGCTCAGGAGGGCGGCAGTCGTCAGGGCCACCGTAGCGGCTCGTACTGGTGTCATATCGACCTCCGATGACTCGGTGAGGTTCCCGGCGGGTGAACGTCGTCGGGCGTCCTTCGGTGCCGATGGCTCGCCCCGCGCCGTGACGGATCGCGATCCCTTTCGGACCTCCTCGCGACGAGGTCCTCGCCGTGGAGGGCGCCACCCCCGGCGGTGATCTCCAGATGGGTGGTCAGCTGGACGCCATCGACCCGAACCGGCACCCCTGCCCAACTGCCGGGGCCATTAACCTGCGCACCGGTGTGCACCAGCCGACGGACCGCTTCCAGCAGCACTGTGTGCGAGGCTGCCCCGCCGGTCGTGAGACCGTGCGGGGCAGGTCGGTGCGGGACTGGGTGGGTCCTCTTGCGGGGTCGGGGTGTCCGCCACGCCCGGGAGCTATCCGGCCGGGGAACGTCTCACCCATTCCACAGCACCAGGACAACGCCGACGAAGCACGCGAGATGCTCGACGCCCGCCACTACGGGCGTAAAGCTCGGCGGCTGGGTGCGAATGAGTTCGATGCCGAGCGTGGTCGCCTGGTGCGGCATAGGTTGGCCTGGCGGTTGCTGGTGATCAGCGCTGCCTGTTGCCGGGATGCGGCCCTGTGTGCCGAGGCCGCCGACGCCCACACATGCTGACCTGCACGAACCACACCCGGAGGCTGTCCCGGAAACGGTCGTTTGCGAGAGCGATTCTGGACTCTTAGTCCAGTCTGGACGTATAGTCCAGAACATGGTGGAGACTGCCGCCGAAAGCACAGATCATCGGGTCCGAATGTGGGGGCCCGTGGGCCAGGCCGTCGCGCTGCTGCTCGGCCCGTATGCCGAGGTGGTCCTGCACGACCCGGACACCGACCGGATCCTCGCGATCTGGAATCCGATGGGCTCCCGCGCTCCAGGGGATCCCTCGCTGCTGGGCGAGCTGGACGCGCTGGACCCGTCGGCGCGGGACGTGTTCGGGCCGTACGAGAACCTGCTCGCGGACGGCCGGCGGCTGTCGTCCGTCAGCGCTGTCCTGCGCGAGCCGGACGGGAAGGCCGCCGCGGTGCTGTGCGTCAACCTCGACCGCACGCCGCTGGAGCAGGCCGCAGCCGTGCTGTCCGCGTTCGGCGCCCCCACGACGCCCCGGCCGGAGCCGCTCTTCGAGCAGGACTGGAACGAGCGCGTCCAGCACATCGTCGGCGCGTACGTGCGCGAGTGCGGCCGCCCTATCGAGCGGCTGACCCGCGCCGACCGCCTGGCCGTCCTCGCCCGGCTGGACGAGGCCAAGGTCTTCGCCGTACGCCGCGCCGCCCCCGTCGTCGCCGCCGCCCTGCGGGTCTCCCGCTCCACCCTCTATGGCCTGCTGGCCGAACTTCGAGCACCCAGCACGAAGGACAACACGCTATGACCCGCCTGCCCGACTTCCGCCTGGAAACCTACTTCTCCCGGTGGGAGTTCACCGCGCGCCACCACCTGACCGCCTCCGACGTCCAGACCATGACCCTCGGCGAGCTGCTCACCCTGGCCGATGACCAGGACCACGCCGCCTTCGAGAACCTGTCTCTGGGCTACACCGAGACCTACGGCGACCCGGCCCTGCGCGAGGCGATCGCCGGAACGTACGAGCGGGCGGACGCCGCCGACGTCATCTGCTTCGCCGGCGCTGAGGAGGCCCTCTACCTGGCGATGAACGTCCTGCTGGGCGCGGGCGACCACGCGGTGGTGGTGACCCCGAACTACCAGGCGGCCGAGACCGTACCGCTCGCCCTGTGCGAGGTCACCGGCGTCGCCCTCGACCCCGATCAGGACTGGGCCCTGGACCTCGACGTGGTGAAGGCGGCGATCCGCCCGAACACCCGGGTCGTCTCGGTGAACTTCCCGAACAACCCCACCGGCAAGGTCATCAGCCTCGCCGACTTCACCGAGCTGGCGCGGGCACCGGCTCGGCTCCCTCGAACGTCACCTGCGCCAGCGTGGGGCGTGCAGCCGCGACGATGCGCCGCAGCCGAACGGCGAGCTCGTGCTCGCTGGACGTGGGAGTCCACTGGCCGCCGGTGTAGTGGCGCTCAGCCTCGCCCAGGACCTCCAGAGCCGCCTCCGCACTCCACATGCACGCCAGTCTGACCCAAAGGCAGCTCAGACCCAAACGATCACGCACACCACGGCATTACAGCCTGACGGGCCCGCTGTCCCTTCCAGGTGGAGTTGGCGGAAGGGACACTCGCCGACCTGCCGCTCGCTATGTTGATGCGGACGGTTTCGAGGGAAGTCGTTCGGGTCTTGTTGTCGGGTGAACCGGGCGGAGACCCGGGGCGCCAGTCATGCCAGAATCACCGGAATGTCCTCCTGGAAGTTCTGGCCAGCCTCGGGGATGGTGCTGGTGCTCATGATCTTCGCCGTCGTGCACGAATTCCAGGACGCCGATCCGCCGCCGGTCAGTCAGCCGCTGCCGTCCGCCACGCCGTCGGACGCGCCGTTCTCTCGGTGGTGCGAAACCCCCAGGCCCACGCTCTCACCGAGCACCACTCCGGCCGCGACCCCGAGTGGGATCGCCCGAGGCTGGCGAGTGCGCACGTTCCCATCACACGACACCCACTCCTTCCGCAACGTCGCCGCCACGCGGGACGGCTCGGTTTGGGTGGTGGGCTCCCGCCGGACTGCAGGCCCGCCGGTGGTCTGCGGGCTGAGCACACTGACGAATCACCCGGTGCTACGACGATGGGACGGGCGCGCCTGGCACGAACTGTCCGCGCCCCCGGAACTGAGCGCTCTGGAGACGGTAGCCGTCGCCGGCGAGACGGCGTGGGTGTTCGGCCAGTGCCGCGACGCCGCCGACCCCTACGCTCCGTGCTACGCCCGCTGGACCGGCGCCGGCTGGCAGGGCGGCACCTTCGAATCCGGCCGGCCCATCAGCGACGCGGTCGTCCTGGACGACGGCCAGGTGTGGGCAATCCCGCAGCCGGAGCACAACGACAAGGGCCATGTCTTCCACTGGGACGGGCGCTCCTGGCAGCAGACGGCACTGCCGTTCGAGCCACAAGCGGTGGGCGCCAGTGAGCGCGGCGGCGTCTGGGCCGTCGGCGGGGTCTGGAACGAAGACGAGCGTGCACGCCCGGCGATGGCGCGCTGGGACGGCCGCGCCTGGCACAGCCTCCCCGTGCCCTCGCGGGCGAAAGGGCTTGAGAGCCTGCTCACCCAAGTGGTGGTCGAGGAGCCGGGCCAGGTCTGGATACTGGCCGAGTCGTGGCGGATGTGCCTGAACGACGAGGGCGAGGAGGAGACATGCGACGAGAGGGCGCACGTGCTGCGCCGCAACGCGCGCGGCGGCCCCGACCGGCCGACCGGCCTGTGGCGGCAGAATGACGAGGCGCTGCTGTCGTACCGCTCGACGGGTGTCTGGGAGATGGTTGCCCGGATGGACGTGAACGCCCTCGCCGTCACGGACCGCGGGCTGTGGGCGGCGGGCCAGGTGTCCTACAACGGCCCGCAGGCTTCCTACGTCGGCTGGACGTCGAGCACGTACCTCTATGGCGCGGTGTGGCGCATCGAACGCTGACGATCGATGCGGAGCCGAAGACGAACCCGTCAACTCAACCTGGATACCGACACGAGCACTGACAAGAGCACGCGAACACCGACACCTTCACCTGCAACCGACACCCGCCGCGCCGAGCGCACCGCACTTTTCAAAACGATCAGGCAGGGTTCACACCGAGGCATATTGCCGGAATGGACCAAGATATTGCTGGGCGCACACGCGGCACCCGGCCATGATGTCAGGTCTCAGGACCCGTGCGACAGATCCGGCTCGGGAGGCGGGTGACACTCCGGCTAGATGATCTATCGTTCTTCTGCGGCTGAGAATAAGGCCAACCGCCATTGCTTTCCAGAGGGGAATGATCGTGACGGAAGAGGAGGTGGAGTCGCTCACCACTGCGTGGCGAACGCGGTGGGACAGAAGCCCGATCGCCTACCAGCTCCGCGGCTGGCATGCCGACCGCTGGGTCCGCTTCGAGGATGAGGAGGGGAGGGTCTCACCCGATCCGCGTCATCTGGGAGCCGTCCCATGGCTGACGATCGACCCTGGCGACGACTCGCCATTTGAGGACGCGCAGAGGCTCTACGTCAGCATGACCTCCTTCGACCGGCAGACTTTGGATCCGCTGTTGCGGGGTGTGGCCGACGGGGAGATCTTCGACGTGATCATCGCTCCTTTGGATCTCCGGTGGCTCTATCACCCCTACGACGGCGGAGCCGATGTCGTCGCCCCCACCGCCCACGACCGTGACGTCTTGAAGAACCGCCACGCAGACTGGCTGTCTACGCACCCAGCCGGACTGTAGAGGCAAGCCGCAGTCGCATTCACGATCCCACACGCACCTCGGCACGCCTGGTGTGATCTTCTGTCAGCGCTGGGGCTTGCGGACTTTGAACCGGGCGATGGGTTTGGTGGTGGTGCGGGCGACCTCGGCGCGAGTGGGATGAGGGCTTCAGGCTGTGCGGCGCGAAGTGCTGGAGGAGACCGGCGTGTTGGTCGAGCCCGGGCCGTTGACCGGCGTGTACAAGAGACTACCCGCTCTATGCGGACATTGCCCCGGGGTGTGCGGCCGAGGGCCTTCACCTCGACCACTGCCACCTGAGACGGAAACAGCACCGCTCGGGGCAAAGAGATGCGAGCATATTCGGCATTTGTCGCTCGTTCCTTCGAGGATGCCCCGTGCGCCGTTACCGCTTCGGCCTGATCGCCGCGTCGCTCGCGTTCGTCTACCTGGTCGTGGCCGTCGCGGCCGGCGTGCTCGCGCTGGTGAGCGGGGACCCCGCGCTGCTGCGCGAGCTGGTCGCCAGAGGCTGGGACACCATGCTGGTGCCCCATGTCGGGTGGGTGGAGCTGGTCCTGGTCGTGGGCGGCGTCGTGCAGAGCTGGGCCCTGTGGCAGGTGCTGCGCGGGCGGCGGCTCGGCGGGCCGGCCGGCAGGAGGAGGGCGATCGGGCTGCTGCGGGCGGCCCTGTACCTGAGCGTCGCCGCCGATCTGCTGTACCGGTTGCCGCTGCCGTACCAGTGGTGGTTCGGGCTGCCCGAGGAGCTGCTGCGGTTCGCCGTCGTGCTGCTGTTCTTCGTGGTCATGGCCGGGGTGCTGCCGCGATGGCTGCGGCTGGTCGGCCTCGTGGCGGGCCTGGCGGACGCCGTCATCGCGGTGCTTGGCACCGTCGCCTACCCGCTGGGCCCGGACTCCTGGCTGAGGGTCTTCTGGGCGCACCCGCTGGGGAACGTGCTCCACCTGCTGTGGTTCGTGCCGGTCCTCGCGGGACAGGCGAGGGACACCCGCTGGAGCGTGGCCACCGTACGGTTCGGGGTGGTCGCGGCGTCGCTGTCGCTGCTGTCGTCGACGTCGTTCTCGACGATCGGGAGCGGGGGCGGGCTCGACTTCGGCATGGTGCTGCGCATGCTCCTGGCCGTCACGGACGTCTTCGTGCTCGCGTGGGCGGCCCGCTCGGCCCACGAACTGGCCGAGGCCCCGCACCCGCGGCCGCGGAAGATCCCCTCGCCCGCGCCACGGCGGCCGTGGGCCCTGGCCGCCGTGGCCGTGGCGCTCCCGCTGGTCCCGGCGGCCGTCAACGTCGCGGGCGGGATGCCGGTGTGGATCGGCCCCAGGGGTGCGATCGAGGAGTTTCTCCGTGAGGTGCCCAGCTATCCGGCCGGGCTGCTCTGGCTCGCCGTGGACGTGCTGGTCGGGGTCGGGGCCCTCGCCGTCCTGGTCCTGGTCGCGGTCGTGCGCAGGACCAGGCGGCTGCTGCGCGCCACGATGCTGTCACTGACCCTCGCCGCCGCGGCAGGCGTCCTCACCGCGCTCACCGCCTGGCCCGACGAGGACTGGGACGTCTCGGTGATGGTGGAGGAGCGGCTGCGGCTCTACCCGGACGGGCTGTTCACCCTGGGCGAGAGCGGCGAGCTGCTGTTCGGCCTCTCGCCGCTGTGGTACAGCGCCGCGTTCGCCGCCTCCGCGATCATCCTGTTCTTCCTGTACGCCGCCCCGCCCGCGGCCCGCCTGCGCCACCACGTGCTGGTGACGGCCGTGGCCGCGTCCGTGGCGCTGTGTCTCCTGCCCGTCGCCGACCACGCGCGCGGCCCCGTCACCACCGCCCAGGACTGCTCGCCGAACCAGCCATGGCAGGACGCGGGGGTGGCGGAACCGCCGCCGCCCACCGGCCCGCGCGCCTTCATTTGCGCCGTGCGCGCCAACCAGGCGCTCGGCCTCGCCGACACCACGCCCGACCAGGTGCTGCTCGCCCGCGGACACCGCCTGTGCGCTGCCTACACCCGCAACGACCCGGACGAGCTGGCTCGCATGGAGGCCGCGGAGGGGCTGGACGTGCGCCAGCTGTACGGCGTGCTCGCCCCGATCTGCCCGGCCGCCGACGCCACTGTCAAGGCCGACCAGGCCGCCGATGACCGCCAGTTCGCCGAGTCCGACGCCGAGGAGCGGCGCAAGTGCGCGGCCACCCCCCACCACCGCCCCCTCATCGAGCCCGCCAAGGCGGTGCGGCTGAAGGAGCCGCAGTGGCCGCAACTGGGGGTGGAGCTGTACGACCCCGAGACGGGCGCCGGCCCCTACGACGGCGTGTTCGACCGCAGCCTGGAGAACGGACTGGTCGCCGCGGGGCCCGGCCACGTGGCGGTACACACGCACGAACACACGCACGCCGACCACCCCGTCTGCGTCACGCTGGAGACCTACGCGCGCCGCCCGCCCGTGGAGACCAAGGGCTGGGACCACGTCGCCGAGGTCGGCTACGACCACCGCGGCGGCCGGATGGTCTTCAGAGCAAGCACGGGCGGCATGGAGCTGCCCGACCTGTCGCTCGACGGCCGCAAGGGGCACTACCGCATCCGCGTCCACTTCGCCTGGTTCCCCTGGAAAGGCGAGGAACTGGGCAGTCAGCGGCTGCTGATCATGGCGTACCCGGGGCAGGGCGACAAGCTCGTCACCTACCGCAAGCCGTCCAGACGCTGACCGGGGCCTGCGGCCGGTGGCACGCCGAGGGCCAGGTCCTCCAGCAGCGAGGCCGTGGTGGGCTGACGGATGGCTGGCGCCACAGCCGTCGTAGGTTGATCACATGTCCTCCCAACATCAGTGATCTTCGGGACCGGTGTCGGCGTGTCATGGAGCTGGTCTTCTTGTCTGGCTTGGTCAGTCCCTTGCGTTTCCTCCCGCGCCTGGCGCGTGCCTGCTTTCTCGGATCGGAGGTTCGCGCTGTCGAGGGGTGGTCGCCTGCCGGTCGCCCAGACGGCCAGCGCGCAGCCCGCGAATCCGGCCCCGAGGAGACCGGAGCCCGCCCAACCGTGGGCGGTGCGCGGTGATGAGCAGGTGCTGGTTGCTCACATGCACGGCCTGGACCGCGAAGTCGAGAACCACGATTCCGACAATGAGGAGCGACCGCCGCAACTACGAGCGCCGAGCAACAGGGGGCACTCGGCGTGCCAGCCATCGAAACCGAACTCCGGCCCGCAACTGGATGAGCCACGGCAGGATCCCGCACCACAACGATGGCCCGCGCGCTGCGCGGGCCATCGTTTGCGTTCTCATGTTCATGAACGCCCTGCTGCTCCGCATGCTCGCGACGTGCAGAGCACTTCGCGCATCCGTGCAGACGACTTCGAAAACCGACACCCGTCCTGAAACATCGGGCGGAAGGATTGAGTTTCGGGACTGTTTTCGGGACCACCGGGGGATGGGCGACTCCACCACAGCCGCCGTCGCGTCGACCGGGCCCTCGCCCGCGGCGCCGGCCAACGCCATTCGCGTCGGCTACGCCCGCATCTCCACCCGGGCCCAGGACCACCTGTCGCAGATGGAGGCCCTGACCGCGGCGCGCTGCCGCGAGATCGTGGTGGAGACCGCCAGCACCCGAAAAGACCGGCCCAAGCTCCAGGCGGCCGTGGCGGCGATGAAGGCCGGCGACACCCTGGTCATCTACAAGCCGGACCGCGTCGCCCGCTCGGTCAAGGAGCTGCTGGTCTTCCTCGAAGACGAGCTCGCTCCGCGCGGCATCAACCTGATGAGGTTACGTTCGGGAGAAGCCCCCTGGGGATCGCAGGAGGCCTGTGGTCCCGTACCGGGCTTTTCGCGGCCTGACGTCAGCAGGATGCGAGCATGCTGGTCAATGAGCTCTTTTCGGCAGAGTCCACGCTGAGACCCCAGTACAGGTCCCGGTCGTAGGTCGACTGGCGGGATTCGGCGGCAAGGGTCAGTGCGGCGAGCCGGCTGGTGGCCGTGAGGGCGGAGGCGAGCCCTCTTGGCCCCTCGCCGGAGGAGTGGTTCGCAGGCCCAGGGCCAGATTCGCCACTCGCGCCGATCCGGCCGCGCGCCGCCGAGCAGAGCGGATGCCTGCCTCGCTCGTCAAGATCCTTTGCCCGGCGCGCGTTTGCTCGGGGATGCAGCCGCGGCCGGCGCAGTCAAGTGGCCTCACCCAGCTGTTCGGCCAGCCGCTCCAAGCCGCCCCTGATGAGCTGCCCATACTCGTCGTCGCCGAGCACGCCGATCTCGGCCCGCGCCTGCTGGAGGTACTCACGGGCGCGGTCGAGATCGCCCAGCTTGCGATAGCACTCACTCAAGTTCAGGTGCAACGACGGATACAAGCCGGCCACCGAAAGTGGCACTCCGGCTTGGGCCACTCGCTCATCGGTGACCCGATCGGCGGCGGCAAGCGCTCGCAGATCCCACATCAGCTCCTGGTGCACGTCGTCCTGCACGTCGGCCATCGAGTGGGCAAGGACGCAAACATGCAGCGGGTCGCCTTGCTCACCGCCGATGTCGTCCCAGATCTGCGCGAACAAGTCGCGAGCGGCCTCACGCTGACCTTGGTGGTGATGCAACTCCACCCCCTGGCCGATCCGGGTCATCGTTGGGTCGGTGGTCACGAGCAGCTCCTTCACCGTCGCGGGCGATCAAGGTCAGCCTAATTGCCGCATCACCTCCAGGTCGTCCCTGGTCGGGTCGCCCTTGCGCTCGCGCAGGACGTGCAGCACGCCCCGCCCGAGCTCGTCGATGCCCAGGCCGGGGCCGGGCGGGAAGCCGTCCTCGTCCGAGGCGCCAGGTAGCGCGTTACGCTCCCGGCACGCCAGCCCCGACTCGTACGCGGCGATGACGGCCTGCACCCGATCCCGCAGCCCCAGCTTGCTCAGCACGTTGCTGACGTGCGTCTTCACCGTGTGCTCGCTGACCACCATGCTCTGAGCGATCTCGGCGTTGGACAGGCCGCGCGCGATCAGCAGCAGCGTCTCGCGCTCGCGGGCGGTCAGCGCCTGCAGCACCTCTGGCGTCGCACCCGAGTGCCGGGCCGCCGGCCGCTTGGTGAACTCGGCGATCAGCTTCCCGGTGACGGCGGGGGCGAGCAGCGACTCGCCGGCCGCCACCACTCGGACCGCGTTCACCAGGTCGTCGCGCCGCACGTCCTTGAGCAGGAAGCCGCTCGCCCCGGCCCGCAGCGCGTCGAAGACATAGTCGTCCAGGTCGAACGTGGTCAGCATCAGCACCCGGCACGCGCTTTCCGCGCACACGATCCGGGCCGCCTCGATGCCGTCCATCCTGGGCATGCGGATGTCGAGCAGCAGCACGTCGGGGGAGTGCGCGCGGACCGCGGCGACCGCCTCGGCCCCGTCGCCCGCCTCGGCCACCACGTCGATGTCCGGCTGGGCGTCCAGGATCATCGCGAACCCGCCCCTGACCAGCTCCTGATCGTCGGCCACGACGACGCGCACGCTCATGACGCCGCCAGCGGCAGCCGTACCGACACCACGAAGCCCGGACCGTCCTGGCGCGGCCCCGCCGTGGCGGCGCCTCCGCAGGCGGCGGCGCGCTCGCGGATGCCGATCAGCCCGTTCCCGCCCGAGGGCAGCGCCCGGCCCCCGCCGGTGCCGTTGTCGCTGATGTCGATCATCAGGTTTTCGTCCTCCCAGGTGAGCCGGATGTCGGCGCGGTCGGCGCCGGCGTGCTTGACGATGTTGGTGAGCGATTCCTGCGTGATGCGATAGGCGGCCACCGCGCTGTCCGGCGCGAGCGGGCGAGGCTCGCCCGTTTCGGCGAAGGCCACGGCAAGGCCCGTGCCGTGGACCTGATCGGCAAGTGCGGGCAGGTCGCCGAGCGTGGGTTGCGGTTCGCGCGGCGCGAGCTCGTCCTCCTTCAACACGCCCAGCAGGCGACGCAACTGCACCATCGCATCGCGCCCGGTGGCGGCGATCGCGTCGAACGCGGCCTCCGCCCTGGCCGGGTTGCTCCGCACCACCACGGGCCCGGCCTCGGCTTGCACCACCATCAGGCTGACCGCGTGGGCCAGGATGTCGTGCATGTCGCGGGCGATCCTGGCCCGCTCGCGTTCGGCGGCGCGCTCGGCTTCCATCTGGCGTTCCCTTTCCAGCCTGGCCGCGCGTTCTTCCAGCGCGGCCGCATGGGCGCGGGAGGCGGCGGCCGCCCGGCCGATGGCGTACGCGGCCACGACCTGCACCGTCCCGCGGACGAAGGTGTCCCACGACCCGGCGGTCACCAGGGTCCCGACGCAGGTCAGCATGAGCACGCCGATCCGCCAAGCCCGGGAGCTGTAGGCGGCGACCGTGTAGAAACCGACGAGGAGGCCGTACCAGATGGGCTGTCGGGCGACGTTGTCGACGAGGTCGTAGAGCTCGCTCGTGCACAGGCTGACCAGCAGGACGATCACCGGCGCCCGCCGCCGCCACACCAGGGGGACCGAGGCGCCGACCGCGACCACGTACCCCCACCAGTGCCACGGCCGTCCCGTCGAGCTCGCCGAGGAGATCAGCGGCCACAACTGGATCACCGTGATCGCTCCGGCGAGCACCTCGTCCACCCACAGGTGCGGCAGCGCCTGGAGCCGCCGGCGAGCGACGTCGACCAACGTCAAATCAGACACGATGTGCCATTGTGCCGCACGCATGGACGAGCGCATGCCGGGCGGCGGGCACGTCACGCCGGGCCAGCGGCCAGAACGACACCAGCAGGAAGATCGCGCCCACCGGGATGAAGTCCTTGTCGATGAGCGGGAGCATGAGGTCGATCAGCACCAGGACCGGCGTCCAGGCCTTGACCTCCTTGCGGAGGGCGCAGTGGACGACGAGCGCGAGCTGCGCCACGTAGAACAGGTACGGGCCCGCGTCGTAGACGGCGAGCTCCACCCCGGGCACGGCCTGCACCTGGTCGAACAGCGGCCCCATCGCGTCGTGGTCGGCCGCCATGAACCCGACGACGACGTCGATCGCGAACTGCGCGAGCAACGCCACGATGCCGGCGGTCCCGGCCACCGCGCTCGCGGTGGCCAGGGCATTGCGCCCGGCCAGGTGCCGCAACCGCCAGAAGGTAGGAACGAAGAGGACAAGAGCCGCCATGAACGCGAGATGGCCGGTCGTCCAGGCGATGCCCGGACCCCTGCTGCCGTCGAGGCCGTCCAGGATGCGGATCACGCCGTAGGCGAAGACGAGCAGCGGCGCGGCGATGAAGGCGAAGCGAAGTCTCATGGGAGAATCCTCGGCTCGCCGGAGGCCCGCGGGCATCGCCGGTACCGGCGATCCTGGGACTCCCTCGCAGGAGTGAGTGCGAATCCGTCGCACCGGCGATCCGCTGCCGCGGCGTGATCGACAGGATGGACGCATCCCAACAGAACCTCTCTCACCTGGAGATATCCCGATGAAGCCGGCAGCCGCCTGCCTCGCCCTCGCCACCCTCCTCGTGGCCACGCCCGCCCAGGCCGCCACGCCGACCCAGGCACCCACGCCGAGCGCCTGCCCACCGCCGGTTGTCGTCCAGCCCGACCCGGCCGCGTCCATCCCGCCGATCAACAGCGCGGCGTTGCAGCAGTCCATCGCCGGGCTGCCCGCGGCCGACGCCACCGCCGCGATCGTCCGGGTCGGCGGCAGCAAGGGCTCGTGGAAGGGCATGACCGGTGTGGCCGACCTCACCACCCAGCGCAAGGCGTCGGCGCGCGTACGCTTCCGGGCAGGCAGCGTGACCAAGATATTCACCACCGCGGTGGTGCTGCAGCTCGTGGCCGAGGGCATGATCTCGCTCGACGACGCGGTCCAGGACCACCTGCCCGGCCTGCTGCCCGACTCCTACCCCAAGGTGCAGGTCGGCCAGCTGCTCAACCACACCAGCGGGCTACCGGCGCCCACCCTGCCCAAGACGTTCGACTGGGTCTACCAGACCCGGTTCAAGACCTGGACGCCGCAGGAGTACGTCGCCCTGGCCGTGCAGAACCCGATCGAGTTCCGGCCCGGCACCCGGCAGCACTACCTCAACATCAACACGTTCGTGGCCGGCATGCTGGTCGAGAAGGTCACGGGACGCTCGTACGAGCACGAGGTCACGACCAGGATCTTGCGCCCGGTCGGCATGCGCGACAGCTACCTGCCCGGCACCTCGCCGCGCATCCGCGGCCCGCACCACAAGGGCTACCAGGTGGTGCCCGCGGGCTTCGAGAACGCCATCGCCTACGGTGACGGCCACGTGGTCGACATGACCGCCACCAGCGTCACCTCGACCTGGGCCTCGGGCGATCTCATCGCCACGGCCGCGGACCTGGAGAAGTTCGTCAAGGCGCTGTTCTCCGGCAAGGTCGTGCCGCCCGCGCAACTGGAGCCGATGTTCACCGTGCCGGAGGTGATGATGCACGACAAGTGCGGCAACCAGCCGGCCAGCTACACCTCCGGCATGACGAGGCTCGTGCTGCCGGGCGGGATCGTCGCCTATGGCAAGACCGGCGCCCGCTACGGGTATGCCGCGGGGGTCGGCGCGACCCGCGATCTGAGCCGCACCCTGGTCTACTCGGTCAACTCGACCGACGCCAAGGCCTCAGGGCAGAACCAGCGAACCCTCCGCATCGCGCTGGCTGCCTTCTCCTAGCAGTTCCCGCTGTAGGGCGGCATGGTCGTCACGCCCGCACCCCCGGATCTGGCTCTCCGCCCGGCCAGCCGGCGGGCAACGGGCACAGGCCCGCCGCCATAGCCGTCTGACAAGGTCACTTATACTCCTTGCAGTTGTCTTGGAATCCCTTGGCGCCGCCCCAGATCGAAGGCTGTCAGGCGATGTCCAACAGCGACACGCCAACGGAAACAACCAGGAGTTGTTCATGGAGCTGGACCTCGGTGCCGTCAGGACCTTCCTCGCCGTCGTCGACGACGGGCATTTCACCGAGGCGGCCGCCCGCGTGGGCATGAGCCAGCAGGCCGTGTCCAAACGAATCGCCAGGCTCGAATCCGACCTGGGCGTCCCCCTGCTGATCCGGTCCCGCGCCGGGGTCAAGCCGACCGAGGACGGCGCGGCCTTCCTGCCGCACGCCCGGGCACTGGTCAGCCTCGCCGACCAGGCTGCCGCGATGCTCCGCGCGCGCCGCCGCCCACTGCGCATCGACGTGCTCGGCCGCGACGCGGCACCGATTGACATGGTCCGAGCCTTCTACGAGGCCAGCGACGTCGACGTCGACATCGTCGTCTCCAAGGGCGCCGTCTCGCCGGGGACGGCGCTCACCGACGGCTCGGTCGACGCGGCGTTCGGCCGCACCGTGGGGGAGCTGCCTCGAGGGATCGAGCGCGTCCCGGCCTGCCTGGAGCCGATCCCCATCCTGGTCAGCCGCCGGCACCGGCTCGCCAGGCGCAGGCGCGTGCGGATGGCGGAACTGTCGGGCCTGACGGCGTGGATGCCGGGCAACGCCCGCGACAGCGAGTGGGCGGACTACTACCGCCTCCTCAGCGCCGAATTCGGCGTCCGGATCGACAGTTCCGGCCCGTTCTTCGGCCGTGACCACATCATGGAGAGAGTCGCAGCCTCACCGGATCTCATCACGTTCGGCAACAAGAGGCAGTACCCGGTGTCTCCCGGCGTCGTCGAGATCTCGGTCACCGACCCCATGCCGGTGTACCCCTGGTCCCTCATGTGGCACGAGGCGAACCGCCACCCGTCGCTGCCGCTGCTCATCGCCCACGCGAAGGACCGCTACCGCCCCTTCACCACGCAGAGCCAGTGGCTGCCCGCCCCTGACCGCCCCCTCTTCCCGGCCGATCCCGAACCAGCACCCTAGGTTCTGTGGACGGGCCATCGCCCCTTTCCGGCTTACCCGATGCCGAGGCGCTCGCGGCCTGACCGGGCCGCTCCCGAGCATCCGCGCGTGATCATCGTCCAGTCAGGGAGCGGAGGATCGGCTCGGCATGGGTCCACAGCACCGCGCCACCGATCTCTGGCACGAGGTGCCGGGCGGCGCCCGGAATCCGGGCAGCAAGTGTCCCTCCGTTGTCCGGCGAGTGGCTGATGTCCTGCTCGCCGTACCAGACGTCGACCGGAACGGTGATCTTCGCAAGGTCGAACGGCCATCGCCCCATGGCCAGGACGGCGTCACGGGCATAGCCGGCAGGCCCCTGGGCGAACCCTTCGTTCAGGGCCCGGCGGTAGGCGGCCTCGAACGCAGGATCCAGATATACCGCCAGGTCAGACTCTGGACTCCCACCCATGACCATGTCCCACATCGCGCCCGCACTGAAAGCGGCGAAGAACTTCTCTGCCCCGGCCGGGTCGCAGGCGACCTTGTCGACGAGCTCGCGCAGCTCAGTAGGCAGGGCCCCGGCGAACTCCGGCGCGGCGACCTCGTCCGCGGCGGACACGATGGCCAACCTGGCAGCGACACCCTCCACGGCGCACGCGAGCGCGAACGGCGCGCCTTGCGAGTTGCCGATCAACGCCGGCGACCCCAACCCGCGCAGCGCGGCGAGATGGCGGATGTCGTCGACGAAGCCGGCGAACGTCCGGCCGGGCGCGGGTGTCGAGGTGCCGAGTCCCGGGCGGTCTACGGAGACAAGCCGCACTCCGAGCGCGTCGACGACATCAGCGCCGAAGCCGAGCCACCGGCTCGTGGCCGCCCCCGGGCACAGCAACACCGGAATGCCGTCCGGCGGCCCCCACTCGGCCCAGCCCAGTAGCCGTCCGTCTGGGAGCCGGCTCTCCCCGAGCCGAGCAGGATCGTCGATGCGCGCACTCATGATCCTCATCATGGCCGCGAACGAGCGACGCCCGCATCGGATTTTCGCTGCTGAACGGGGCGAACGTTGCCTGGCGCGGCACCGGCCTCCCGGCTGGGCGGGAATTCGCGGTCAGCCCAGGACCCGGTACTCGAGCAGAACGTCCTCCCGGATCACGGCGCCTGACCAGGACTCGATCCGAGGGGCAGGCTGGTCCAGCCGCGCAGCGTGGCGAGGATGGTCGATCGGAATGTGGTCTCGGCCGTGGCGGTGTCGAGCGCCCCGGCCAGTTCGAGGGTGACAAGCCCGTGCAGGGTCACCCAGAGCGAGAGGGCGATGGAAGTCGCGTCGCCGACGAGCACGGACGCCGACAAGGCGCGGTTGATCGCTTCGATCAGTGGCCGGACGGGGTCGCCGGGCCCCACCTCGCCCGACGGGTCGAAGCGCTGCACGCCACCGAACAACACCGCGTAGAGGTGGTTGTGCTCGCGTCCCCAGTGCCGGTACGCCACGGCGAGAGCGTAGAGGTCGGCGAGGGGATCGTCGGAGGCCGACACCGCCGACAGGTCCTGGGACAGCCCGGCGACCGCACGGTTGCGCACCTCGGCGATCAGCACATCCTTGCTGTCGAACAGCGTGTACACCGCCGCGGTCGAGGTTCCGGCGGCGGCGGCCAGGGCGCGGATGGTGACCGACTCCCGTGGACGGGTGGCGAACATCTCCGTTGCGGACTCCAGGAGACGGTCCTTCACGGTGTCGTCGTTCGTTCTCGGCCTACCCACGATGAGCAGTCTACTCCAAATGCTAACGTTGTTTTGAAACAATGTTTGGAAACTACGTAGGGGCCGTGATGCCCGAATTTCTTCTTCGTCTTGTCCGCTTCATCGGTCGGCTGATCCTGGCCGCGGCTGCCGTCGCCGGACTGGCCGGCCTGTTTCTCGCACTGCTCGTCCTGACGGACGGGGCACGCTCCGGGCTCGCCGCATGGCTGACCACCCTCGGAGCCGGAGTCGCCGCTGCACTGTGGCGGGGCCGCCGCCGTACCTGGCCGGGCCGGCTGGGGCCGTTTCTCCCGGTGATCGTCGCCGCGGCGCTCACGGCGTCGGTCTGCGTCCCCACCGTGCCCACGAGCCGGCGATACCCGCCGGACCTCCCGTTCGTGGCGACGCAGCATTGGAGCCTGGCCACAGGAAGCCGGGTCGCGGTCTACCACTACCCGCCCGCCCGCGACGTCACCCGGCAACCCGTGCCCTTGGTGTACCTCCACGGCGGCCCCGTCCGCGGCATCTCCGTGATCGACCACCGATTCCTGCAACTCCTGGCACGGCAGGGCCACGACGTCTATGCCTATGAGCACGCCGGCGGCGGACGAAGCGACCTGCTGCCCATGGACCAGTACACCATCGCCAGATCCGTCCGCGACCTCGCCGCCTTCATCGACCGCCTGGACAAGGGCCGGGTCGACGTGCTCGGATTCTCCGGGGGCGCGGTCGTGCTCACCCGAGCCCTGGCCGCTCCGCGTGTCGCCGCCCAGGTGCACCGAGCGATCATCGCCGAGCCCGGCCCGATGGACGGGCCCACCGCGCGGATCAGCGGGCACCGGGGACGACCCTCCGCGCGCGACCTCGCGCCGGCCGTGGCCGGACCACGGTCCACGCGTGTCCCCAGGTACGCCGTCGCACTCGGGTTCATGCAACTCGGCCTTCTCGCACCCGACACCGGCCTGATCGAGCAGGCCGAAGCGGTCAACGCCGTCAGAGCCGCAGACCTCGGCAGCGACACCGCCTCCGCCTACTGCGCGCCGGACGCGCACCGCATCCCCATCGAGGACACGACGCAGAACTTCTCCTTCAGCCCGGCCGCGAGCCTCAACATCCAGCAGACGATCAAGGATTCCCCCTCCATCGCCCCGCAGTTGAAGCGCTCCCGCACCCCCGCGATGCTGATGATCGCCGAGTGCTCATCGCAGGTCCGTCAATGGGCGACGACCATCCTGGCCGACGACCTCGCCATCCAGCGCACCCAGTACATGCCCGGCGTCGGACACCGCATATGGAACGGCCTCGACGACAACAACGAACGAGCCTCCGCCGTCATCACCGCGTTCCTGCAGGACAAGCCCGCACCCTTGCCGAACTACCCGACCCGCGCCGACATCCCCACCTTCCTTCGCGGGCGCAGGTGACGGCGACAGGCAGTTCACGCGTGCGTTCCCCCTCGCGCACCGTCCGGCATGGGGGAGGATGGCGGAAACGGATGAAAGGATCTTCACGGTGAGCATCGATCCGTCCTCGAGGCCGAATCCCGAGGGTCAGCCGGAGCCCAACCCGTCCAGCACCGCCGAGGCGGTGATCCTGCCTGACCAGGATGTGGTCAAGCAGCTGCTGGAGCAGATGGAGCTGCGGTTCGTCGTGGACGAGGAGGGTGACCTTGCGGCGCCCTGGGAGGAGTTCCGCACGTACTTCATGTTCCGCGGTGAGGGGGACCAGCAGGTCTATGCGGTCCGCACCTTTTACGACCGTCCGTACAGCATCGACGACAAGCCGCGACTGTACGCGGCGATCGACGACTGGAACAGCCGCACGCTGTGGCCCAAGGTCTACACCCACACCCACGACGACGGCTCGGTCCGCCTGATCGGCGAGGCCCAGATGCTGATCGGCGGCGGCGTCGGGCTGGAGCATTTCGTGGCCAGCACGGTGAGCTGGGTGCGTGCATCGATCGAGTTCGACAAGTGGCTCACCGAGGCGCTCGGTCTGGTGAAAGACATGGAGTCCGAGCCCGAGGAGGGCGACGACGAGTAGGGGCGGGCCGTCAAGAAAGATGCGATGAGCGATGACCTTCGGCCAGCTGGAGCCGACCCGGCCGGTGATCGGCGCCGCCCTGGACGAGTTCGAGCGGCTCGCCCGCACCGGGAACGCCGCCGTGCCGACGGTCTGGCGGCGCTCCCGGGGAACCCGCCCTGTTCGCGGGGATCCTTCGGCCGGTCGGCTCAGAGCGCGGCAGCCATCGGCCGGCGGCCCGGAGCGGCGGCCGGGTCGGGGAGGGAGGCCGTCCAGAGCCGGTGCACGAGGATCGGGACGATGATCCAGTAGCCGAGTGAGGTGACGATGCCGGGGAAGGCGAGGTCGCCCGAGACCAGGTCGTAGATCGGGTGGCCGATCGCGTTGCCCATCGCGCCCATGATCGCGAAGAACCAGGCGATGAGCAGCGGCACCCGCCAGCCGCGGTAGATGGCGAGCGCGGCCATGGCGAAGGCCGCGTAGCTGATCATGTTGATCCAGACGAACAGGGGCGCTGGACACATTCGAACGCGTCGGCGCCGGCCCGTGGGCCGCCCGCGCCCGCGCCGAACTGCGCGCCACGGGAGAGGCGGTCACCGGCGTCCGGGTGCCGGGCGCGGCCGGCCTGCTGACTCCGCAGGAGCTGCAGATCGTACGGCTGGCCGCGCGAGGCGCCACGAACCGCGACATCGGCGCTCGGCTCTTCCTGAGCCCGCGCACTGTGGGCTACCACCTGCACAAGGCGTTCCCCAAGCTCGGCGTCGCCTCAAGAACCGAACTCGCCGACCTTGACCTGGGCGACCGCGACAGAGCGGGCGGTGGTGCCGCCGGCGCGTGACCCCGCCCGGCGCGTCGCCCTTGTCGCCTCCTCCATGGCGGCGCCCCAGGCTGGCGGGTAATCGACCATGAGGGCAGCGGCAGAGAATCGGCGGCCAAGCGCTTCGGCGCACAGGACTCCAACATCGTCTGCCGCTTCAACGCCCGGACGGCGAGACCGTACCGCCCTGGGGCCGCCTGTCATGCCATGGTGCCGAACCCTAAGATCCGAGGCGTGGCCAGATACTTCGACCTTCACCCGGACAATCCCCAGCCTCGCCTGATCAGCCAGATCGCCGAGATCCTGCGGGCGGACGGGCTCATCGCCTACCCCACCGACTCGTGCTATGCCCTCGGATGCCGACCGGGCAACAAGGAGGGCCTCGACCGGATCAGGGAGATCCGCGGCCTTGGCAGCGACCACCACTTCACCCTGGTATGCCGTGACTTCGCCCAATTCGGCCAGTTCGTTCACCTGAGCAATGCGCTGTTCCGCCAGGTCAAGGCGGCGACTCCCGGCGGTTACACGTTCATTTTGCCCGCGACCAAGGAGGTGCCGCGGCGGTTGCTGCATCCCCGGAAGAAGACGGTCGGCGTCCGCATCCCTGATCACGTCGTCGCCCAGGCGCTGCTGGCCGAGCTCGGCGAACCGCTGGTGTCCAGCACCCTGCTGCTGCCCGACGAGACCGAACCTTCGACGCAGGGCTGGGAGATCAAGGAGCGGCTCGACCACGTGGTGGACGCGGTCATCGACTCCGGCGAATGCGGCGCCACTCCGACGACCGTCGTCGACTTCTCGCAGGAGGAACCCGAGATTCTCCGCCGGGGCACGGGAGACACATCCCTGTTCGAATAGGCGACCGGCAGTGGTCTCGCCGACTGCGATTCCAGACCGAATTCGACGTCTGAGGGGCCGGCCTTCGACCGCGCCGGTGCCGCTTGACCGACGTCCCGGAGCCTCAGACGAAGTCGTCGGGGTTGTCCAGCATGGCACGCAGGCCCTCTCCTGCCACCGGGGTGGGTGGCCGCAGGTCGGCGGTGAAGCGGACGACGATGTGGTTGTCGTCTTCGTCGAACTCGAGCTCATGCATGGACACCGGCAATCCCCGCAGCACGGGACACTCCGGGCCGCCTGCGGCTCATCTGCCGATACGCGATCATGAAACCTCCTTGCCGCGAGAATCGTTGCCCCTCAAACAGCAGTGGGCCGGTTCCGGTTCAGCGGCACCTGGTCGGCCGTGGCGCTGAGCAGCGTCGGCTATCTGTATGCGGACCTCGAACGGGACAGTGAGCGGGCGCTCGAAGCCTCGCAAGAGACGATACGGCTGAACCGGTCGCTGACCGAGGCATGGGATTCCGGCGCGTACGAGTTGGACCGCTGCCCAGCGCGAGGCCTACGCCAACGACCTAGACGAGCCCTGGCACCTGGTCGCCGTCACCGCCTGCTCGAACAGGCAGAAAGCCGATCAAGATCCCTCCACCTGACAGCCGCCGTACGAGCCCGCACGCTGCAGATATGCCGCCGCCACTGTGTTAGCGCTCCTACCCGCCAGCATGGACCTCCTCATGTCCAACGCCATGTCGAGTTGGCCGAGGGTGTCGTTGACGGATTCGATGAACTGTCGGATGGGCTTGAGCCCTCCTGGGCGGGGGGTGCTGTTGGTAGGACGGGCGCAGCAGCCACACACCGCGCTCGGCCCGGAAGGCGTCCAGTTCGGCCTAATAATGCGTTGCCTACCGCTGGACTCGTTTGCTGAACTGCACCGAAGTGCCCATCGATCGAGGAGGCCGCAATGAGGTGCGTCATGTCCACCCAGCAGAAACACACCGCCTACCTGGAGGACGTGACGCTTCGTGCCCGATTTGCCCCCCGAAGTACCCATAAACACTGACGGGTCCGATTTCCGTCGCCTCTCCTGGGGTGCAGCCGCGCCCTTCTTCATCATGGGCCTGCTCTTCGCCAGCTACTTCGTCCAGATCCCTTCGTTGAAGCTCAGCCTCGGCCTGTCTGATGGCAGTCTTGGCGTCTTTCTGATGCTGCCCGTCCTGTCCGGCCTGGTCGTCATGCAACTGACAGGACGACTTGTCAGCCGGTTCGGCAGCGGACCTCTCGTTCGCGTGACAGTGGTGGCCTTGCCGCTGGCCCTGCCGGGGTTCGCGCTCGTCGGCGACGAGCCGACGTTCGGCCTGGTCCTTCTGGTGTTCGGCGCGGTGGACGGCCTCCTCGACATCGCGATGAACGCGCACGCCGTAGCCGTCGAACGCCATCGCGGCAGGCCTGTCATGAACACGTGCCACGCCGCCTGGAGCATCGGGGCCGCCGTCGGTTCGCTGCTCGGCGGTGCCGCCCTCACCACTGGATTGTCTCTCGCCCAGCATTTCCTCCCCGTCGCCGCCCTCACCCTGGCCCTGACCTGCATCACCGGACGGCATCTGCTCCCCGCCCAGGCCGACCGCCATCCCGACCCGGGCCGAACCCGTGCCTGGACCTCGTGGCGGACTGGCTGGACCTCCCGCGTCCTTCTCCTCGGGGTGACAGGAGTCCTGGTCTTCGTCATCTCTGGCGTCGTCGGCGGTTGGAGCGGAGTCTTCCTCCACGAGGACCTCGGCGCCTCGCTGAGCACCGCCTCCCTGGGCTACATCTGCTACAGCGCCTGCGAAGCCGGCGCCAGGCTTGTCGGTGACCGTTTCCACGAACGCCTCGGCGCTTCGACGCTCGTCCGGATCGCCGGTCTGATCGCGGTCATCGGCCTGGCCATCGTGGTGTTCAGCCCCATCCCGGCCGCAGCCGTCGTCGGCTTCGCCGTCCTCGGTCTCGGGCTGTCGGTGCTGATCCCGGTCATCTTGAGCGCGGCGGGACGCGACGGCGCCGACTCCGGCACGTCCAATGCCGCGGCCGCGCTGTCCAAGGTGGGCACCCTCACCTACAGCGGCCAGCTCGTCGGGCCCGTGATGGTCGGATGGCTGGCCGAGGCGTTCGGCTTGGCGAAGACCTTCGCCGGTCTGACGGTCCTGTTCACCGCAGCCCTGATCCTTGCCGCTAAAACGTGCTTCCCCGCCTCTTCCCGCCGCGGTCAATCGACCTGAGCCTCGCCGCCCGGTCTGGACAGCGAAATGGACCATAGGGCCAGACCGGGAGGCATGGTTGGGGCAGGTGCGTATGTGATCGGCGATCGAACAACCTGCCGGCCGCCCCGAGCACAGGTCCAATGCGGTGGCCAAGTAGAGAAATCGGCCATCGCCGATGGGGAGGCAGGTGAGGCGAGTAGGCCGGGACGTCCGTGGAAGCTTCGGCCTGGCTCTGGGGATCCTAGTGGGACGCCGTCACAAACGGCGCCCGGGTCCCGGTGGACTGATCGGAATCCGGCAACGGTGCGCGCCAGACACCGCCGTCTGCGAGCCGATCGATCGCTTCCTGATCGAGGTGCCGGTGGACTCGCTGTCACCTTGAGTCGCACCGGGACGGTACTTACTACCGAGGTTGATCTGCCGCGCGCCGGGCTGGACAGCGCCGCAAGCAGCCAGAACGTGTGTGAATCCACCCTTGACCACTACGCGCCCGTGCGCGCATCCTCCCGGAGGCAGCCATTGTGAGCCATCACGCACACCCGGACTCCGTGCAGCCAGGTCCTCACCCGCTCGCGCGCCGCTTCCTCGGCTGGAACTTCCTGCGAGCCGTGCTGCACAACGGCTGGTGGCTGGTCACCAGTCTCTACATGGCCGTCGATGCCGGCCTGTCTCCCGCGCGGCTTCTGATCATTGCTGCCGCACAAGGCGTGGCGAGCATCATTTTCGAGGTCCCTGCTGGAGTCGTGGCCGATACCTTCGGCCGCAAGGCGGCGATCATCGTTTCACATGTCCTCATGGCCGCCGCCATGATCACAACCGGACTGTTCCCCGCCTTCGTGCCGCTGATACTGGCTCAGATGTTGTGGGGAATCTCGTGGACATTCTCCAGCGGATCGGATGTGGCGTGGGCGACCGATGAGATCGACCAACCGGACCGGATGCACCTGCTGATCGCCGCTCAAGCCAGATGGCAACTGATCGGCGCGGGAGTCGGCATCCTCACTGTCGGCGGGCTCGCGGCGATCATCGACCGCCCAACGGCGATCGTCAGCTCGGGCGTCGCCATGCTCGTACTGGGCTTGTGGTTTGCCGCGGCCATTCCTGAAAGAAACTTCGTACGTGTCCGCAAGGACCACCTCAAAGTCGCCCTTGGCATCGCGCGCCGGGGTGCACGACTCGCAGTCCGTGACCGAACCATGTTCATGCTGGTTATCGTCACGGTCCTGGTGAACGGCGCGGGAGACTCGTTCGCGCGGATCTACCCGGTCCAACTCGCCGACCTCGGACTCCCTTCCAGTACGTCCGGCACGGCATGGTTCACGGCAATCGGCCTGGTCGGCTACGCGACTGCGGCATTCGCGCTCACCACGGTGCAACGGACGCTTCATTCCGACCGCGGCGCCCGCACGTCCTTCGCGCTCACCTGCGTCACAGGATCGATCAGTCTCGTGCTCCTGGGCACGGCACCGACCCTCACACTCGCAATCACCGCTTTGATCATTGCGAATGGAGTCACGATGCCCCTGGTACGGACCGTCACCACGATCTGGGTCAACCGGCGCACGACAAGTGACATCCGAGCCACGACCCACTCCTACCTCGCACAGGCCGAGTACATCGGTGAGATCCTCTGCGCTGTCGCTCTCGCTGCGCTCGCGGGATCAGCCGGGGTGGCAAACGTCATCATCCTGGCCGCGTCACTCTTCGCAATCAGCGCAGGCGTCGTCACGCTGATGGGCCGTGATCGTAAGGGCAGGCCGGGCAGTGGGTGATCGAGCGGGCCTCCCGGTTTACCGGCTCATCGGCGGCGCGTGTCGGCCCTGGCCGAGTTCGGCTCCATGAAGGTCGACGAGCGCCCGGCGCCCACGCCCGGGGAAGGGCGGCGTCTGCAGGACGGCCTGGATCTCTGGATCGACACCTTGTCGCCGGCCGCGACGCCACCGGCGTTCATCGGGACGGTGATGTCGATGCCGAAGTCGCGCCGGTTGATCTGCACGGTCGCGGAGCAGCCGGCCCACCGCCCGTCAGCCCGCGGTACCTCACCCACAGGTCAAGGGCGGCTTGCTCGGAGGCGTTGGCGTACGTTCCGGTACGGACGCAGGCCACCCCGAACGCCTCCTGGAAGGACGTGCCTTGGGTGATTAAGGAAGAGGAGATGGGGCGCTCGTCGCGGATCGTGCTGCAGCACGACCTGGCTCGCGGCAAGGTCCAGCGGGTCAGCCTGTGGGAGTACATCACCGGCATCACCGACGCCGAACGCGAACAGATGCGCGCCGAACGGCTGTCCCGCGGCGAGCCTTTCGACTATGACCTGTGGGACGACGAAGCCTGAGCCGTGCGGCCGCCGGCGGCGTCAGCGGGGACTGAAGTCCTGCCGCTCGCCGGGCCGCGCCGCGTCCAGAGCCGCGGCGAGGTCGGCCGCGCCCTTGCCCATCATCGTCTCCTCAAGGTATGGGCCGTCCGGCCCTTCGGACGCCCGCTCGTCCATGGTCGCCGCGGCGGACTGGATCCGGCCCTCGGACTCACCGTCACCGATCACCCCGCCGTCATACGGCAGCACCGAACTCTCCCCGAGCCCACGCCACTGGCCGGGGACGGTCTCCCCGCCATCGGTGAACGCGGGCACCCAGAGGGAGGGGCCTGCGCCCTGCCGTCGTTAGCTTGGCATCCAACCGTGAAAGGTCGGTTGGCCGCTACAAGCAGCCCCACTTGATCGTCTCCATCAGTCCCCAGTTCACCACCATCTGGGTGCACCAATTGGAGCCCTCGGCCCTGAAGACGGTGTCGGTGTAGGCGACACACTTCTTCTCCTGCTTGCAGTCCTTCCTGGCGCGCGACTTGATGGTGTCGCCCTTCCGCAGATTGATGGATATCTGAGGCCGCAACGCGCTGGAGCATTTCACAACTCCGCGGCCGACGATCGTGCGCATGCCGACCTCGTGGCCCTGGATCGTCTTCACGCTCACCGAGCAGTTGGGAGGAACGTCGGCCGAACTCGCCATGGCCGACGGCCCGGCCACGAACGCGACGCTCACCGGCAGCAGCACGCTCAGCCGGGCGACAACCTTGATAACGGAACGGAACACGACTGCCCCCTATGCCCTGAACGATTCGGTGTAGGACTTCGTGACCGTGTCACGGAACCCATTGATCCACTGGGCCTTGACCTTCGCCTTCCAGGTCTGGATGCCCGCCGGGTTCTTCACCCGGAGGTTGACCTCGCAGACCATGTCGATGGGCGGCGCGCTTTCCCTCGGGCCCTCCTGGCAGATCTTCTTTTGGCCCACTTTGACGCCGTCCCTGTAGAGGGTCATCTCCAGCTTCACGCCATAGACGTAGTCGCACGTCGAGCGGGCGTGGGCGTATACCTTCTCGGGCGGCTGGCCCGGCGCCGCCGAGGGGCCGCCCGCTACGTATGTCGTGCAGGTCGACGCGGCTGCCGTCGATGCGGGGGCCAGGCCGCTACCCGCGATTTTGGCGGCGAATACCGGGTATGCCCCGGCCGCTGCCGAGGCGATGGAGCCCGCCGCGAGTACGTAGACGATCCGTTTGCTGTTGAGCATGGTGACGACTCTCCGATCGAGGGGTTACTTTCACGAACTTGGCCGTGAGCGGGTTGCCGGGTGGTTGAGACGGGGCGTCCATGGTGATCTCCTTGTCGTGTTGGCTAGACACCAACCGACGAAACTGCCCCGCAAGTTGTGACGGGCTGACGAATGCGATGTGTGTCTCCGGTCGTGCCCGTACACCTGGCACGCCCCGGGCGCTATCTAGCTGGTCATCAACACACACCTGGACAACGCTGTGGGTGTACGCCGACGCGTTCTGCGCTGAACGCTGACCGGGTGGCTGACATGCGGAACACGCCTTTGGAGGCCGAACACTGGTGGGGCTCGGTCGTGCCTACGACGATCTGGGAGATCGGGAACAGGCCAGAGAATGCGGGAGTAAATGCGTCGCCATCCTGATGAGCTCAGTCTGATCAGCCCCGACGAGATATACGCGATCGAAACCGACGAGAGACCAGATCCGCCTGAGGCCATCCGCAGGACCATGCAGGGCTCACCGGCTGGCGCGGTTCGGGACAGGGAAGGTCAGTCTGCCTTGAAACGGGCCGTTGCGTTCGACGCCGGGCCACCTGGCTTGCCGAGGGTAACGGCGATCATGTACCACTTACCCTTCTTGAGCTTCGCCCCCTTGGAGTAGCGGGCGACACTGGGTTTCTCGAATCGCCATGTCGGGCACTTGAACTTCGCATACGACACTCTGTCGAGTTGTGGATGCGTGTATACGGCGACGATAATCTCTTTGCAATTCTTCGGCTTACCGGGCGCCCACATCACGTCAGCGTACGGCCGACCCACGATGCTGTTTCCCTGCCCAGAGCAGGCATGCAGATAATACGCTCCGAACGTCTCCTGCATGGCCTTGATGCTCATCCACGAGTCGGCGCAGTCTTCGCCCACCGCCGACCGGGTCTCCGCGGCGACGGGACTGGCGAACACTGGCGTGAGAGCGACAGTGACAACTGCTGCCGATGCCGCAGCCGCGAGCGTGTGCCATCTATTTCTCTTGCGTATCATGATCGATTTCCTTATTCGCCGATCGGCGATTGCGCTGCTATATCAGGCGTAAATAGAAGGGGTGCCCGGACGCCGATGATGTGGGCCCGATCATCATGTGTTATGCCGAGCGTCGCATCTGAGCGTTGATGTCGGCGTAAACCACTCTTTCGCGCTGCTGGGATTGTGCAGAGCTGTTATCGCTTAGCCCGCTTTCGGATCGATCATGTCAGCTAAATGCGCTGTTGTCGTTAGCGGGAGCTCCACAGGATTTCGCGTTCCGTCTACTACAGATCGGAGACGACGGCAGAGCTCAGGTCCTGCGTCGGCTGCGGCTTCTCGTTCGCCCAGATGCGGTTCTGCGCTGGCGCCGCGATCTGCTGAAGCGGCGTCATGCTCATAACTGCCGGCCGAGGCGGCCTGGACGTCCGCCCGCGACAGGCGGGTCGGGACGCAGCCGCTCGCACGTCTACATCTCTGGTAGTAGCCGCAACTGTCGTCTCACCCAAGTGCCGCTGCGCGGCCTGGTCGAGATGAGGGTGAAGCGGGACCGCACGGCGGTAGCTCGGACGGCGGACGGCTGCCGGTGGACCATGACGGCCCGCGGGAACACGGCCGAGCTGAGCCCACGCGAGCAGGTCTGCCGCCTCCCCGGCCAGACCGTCATCATGGCTTTCTGGCCGCTGACACTCGGTCGCACAACTCTGTGGTTATTCCTCAGCCGACCCCACACCTGTGGAGTGACCTGCATCACACACCGTCACAACGACCGATCACGCGGTGTCTTGAGGCCAAACGCCAAGAAGTGAAGGAGACACCATGACTGGGAACACTGATGTGGTCGTGATCGGCGGCGGATACGCGGGAGTCATGGCCGCCAATCGCCTGACGCAGCGCGACGACGTGACAGTGACCCTGATCAACCCGCGCCCGGCCTTCGTAGATCGGATCCGCCTTCACCAACTGGTGGGCGGGTCCAACGACGCGGTCGTCGACTACAAAGACGTCCTGGCCGACGGCGTCAGGCTGGTGGTCGACACCGCGACCCGGATCGATGCGGCCGGACGCAGCGTGATATTGGCGACCGGCGGCACGGTCGACTACGACTACCTGATCTACGCAGTGGGCAGCGGCAGCGCCGACCCGGGCGTACCCGGAGCGGCCGAGTTCGCCTACCCGATCGCCACCCTGGAGGAGGTACAGCGGCTGCGGCCGGTCCTCGACGCCGCGCCCGCAACGGCCGCCGTGACGGTGGTCGGAGCCGGTCCGACCGGCATCGAGACCGCCGCCGAACTGGCGGAGGCCGGCCGCACCGTGACCCTGGTGTGCGGCGGGGTGCTGGGCCCGTACCTGCACCCGCGGGGACGGCGCTCGGTTGCCAAGCAACTGGCCGATCTCGGTGTGACCGTCCTCGACGGCCCCGGCGCGACGGTGACGGCCGTGACCCGCGATACCGTGCAGCTCAGCGACGGCCGCGAGCTGCCGAGCACAGTGACCATCTGGACCGCCGGCTTCGGCGTGCCGAATCTGGCCGTGCGCAGCGGGCTGAGCACCGACGCCCCGGGTCGTCTACGCACGGACGAGACGTTGACCAGCGTGGACGACATGCGCATCGTCGCGGCTGGGGACGCGGTGGCACCGTCGGACCTCCCGTTTCGGATGAGCTGCCAGGCCGCGGTTCAGCTGGGCCCGCACGCCGCCGACACGGTGCTCAGCCGGATCGCGGGCCGGCACCCTGCGCCTCTCGCCCTGGCGCTCGTCGCCGAGTGCATCAGCCTGGGGCGCCGGGCCGGCATCTTCCAGCTCGCCCACAGGAACGACGTCGCGATGAGGCTCTATATCAGCGGCCGCCCGGGCGCGAAGATCAAGGAGTTCATTTGCCAGGGCATCCTCTGGCAGCTGGCGTATCAGGCACGCAAGCCCGGTTCGCTCAACTGGCCGGCCTGGGCCAAGGATGCCAAGCGCCGGCAGCTGCTGCAGGCCAAGCGCGGCGAGGCTCTGGCCACCACTGAGCGGACAGCCTAGGCCACGTGTCGATGGCCGGTCCGGTCGACGTTCAACGGATCTGGACGGCATGTCGTGCGGCGGCACCCCCAATTGCGGTGCACCGCCGCACGCGTGCGTTCATCGACGGCCCCAGCAACGGATCGTCGGCAGTTTGGATGTCACAGCCGTGCGCATGCTGGTGCCTTGCTGTGGTTCGCACCAAACAGGGGGTCGGATTGAACGGCTACCAAGAGAGAGCGAGATATGAGCGACCACTTCACCGATCCGGTGACCGAGACTTTCCTCGCCTACCGCAACCTGCTCTTCACCGTCGCTTATGAGATGCTCGGATCTGCGGCCGATGCCGAAGACGTCCTCCAGGAAACCTGGCTGCGATGGGTCAAGGCCGACGTGGATCAGGTACGCGACCAGCGTGCCTACCTAGTCCGGATCACGACCCGGCAGACGCTCAACCGTCTGCGCAGCATGAAGCGCCGCAAGGAGGCGTACGTCGGCCCTTGGCTACCCGAGCCGCTGCTCACCGCACCGGACGTGACGGAGGACATCGAACTCGCCGAGAGCGTGTCGATGGCGCTGATGATCGTCCTCGAGACACTGTCGCCGACAGAGCGCGCCGTCTTCGTGCTGCGCGAGGTCTTCGACGTCGGCTACGACGAGATCGGGGCCGCCGTCGGGAAGAGCCCTGCGGCCGTCCGCCAGATCGCGCATCGCGCCCGCCGGCATGTCGAAGCCCGACGCCCTCGCAAGACGGCCTCCCCGCGCCAGACCCGGGCAGCTCTGGAGTCGTTCCAGCGTGCGCTCGAAGTCGGGGACCTGCAGGGCCTCTTGGACGTGCTCGCCCCTGAGGTCGTCCTGGTGAGCGACGGCGGCGGCGTCAAGCAGGCGGCGCTGCGGCCGATCATCGGCGCCGAGAAGGTGGTCCGCTCTATCGCCGGCGGCCTCGGCAAGGCCGACGTCACGCTCACTGGTGATCCCACCGTGGTCAACGGCAACCCGGCACTCGTCGTCCGCGTGGACGGCGAGATCGACGGCGTCCTGGCGATCCGCGTCGAGGACGCCCGCATCACCGGCCTCTACTACGTCCGCAACCCGCAGAAGCTGACCCGCATCGAATCCGAGGCCCCACTCACCCTGCGATGAATACCGGTGGCGCAATAGCTGTGGCTGACCAGGCGCCGTGTCTGGCTTCACTACCGAAGAGCCTCGAACAAACTCAGCCAGGTCTCCCGTGGACGCAACCCCACGACGTACGCACGCCGTCAAGCGTGGAGTGAGTGCGCGGATTCTGTGGACTCGGTGAGCTGGACCGGTCGATCGACCTTGAGCAGCCTGGGTGGCGCTCTAACGAAAACATCCCCACACGAGGAGGTTCACGGAATGTGGAATCGAGCTCGGCCAGCAACTGTCCAGAATCGAGATGCGCATCGCCCTTGCCGCCCTGCTGAGCAACTTCCCGACACTGCGTCTGGCCGTACCCGCACAGGAGATCCCACTGCGGGAAACGTCACTGGTATACGGAGTGGACCGTCTCCCCGTCCCCTGGTGACCACGCCTTGCCAGAATCGGCCGTGCTCAGGTGGTTGAAGTGCTCGTGAAAATGATCGCCGCGCTGTCGGCTCTGGTGGCATTCGCTCTCGCCCTGTTCTGGCTCCCACAGCCACCCACGCTCGGTCCGCAGACGACCGGCGACCCTGCTCTCGCCGCCCAGGTGCGACGTGCGGCCGGGACCGACGGTTACCAGAGCCTGTCGGTGGCGCTGATCGAGCACGGCAGAATCCGGTTCGCAGGGCTCGGCGCCGCCGACGGTACACGCGCCGCCGACCAGCGCACTCCCTACGAGCTGGGCTCGATCGCCAAGGTCATGACAGGCATGCTGCTGGCAGACCTGGCCGAGGAGGGCCTGTCTCCCGACACGCCCGTCCGCGACCTGCTGCCGAGGGCGGGCCTGTCCGCTACGGCGACTCTGGTCGAGTTGGCCTCGCACCGTTCCGGACTGCCCCGGCTTCGTACGACGCCCCAGGCCATCGCCGGAGCGTTGCTGAGCACGTACACCGGCGGCGATCCTTACGGGGGCGCAGGGCCGGAGGTGGTGTTGGCCGACGCGGCCGCCGTCAGGGTGGGCGAACGAGGCAAGGTCGCCTACTCGAACCTGGGCATGGCGCTGCTCGGCATCGCCCTGGCGGAACATTCGCACACGACGTACGCCGATCTGCTCCGCACCCGCGTCCTCGTCCCGCTGGGCATGACGTCCACGAAAGCACTCACCCCCCAGGACGGCCTCCCGCCCGGCCACGCCACCGGGCGGGCGGAGAACGGCATGGCCGTGGATCCCTGGCGTGCCCACGGTCATGCGGCGGCGGGCGTCGGCGTCTGGTCCACCGCGGAGGACGTCGCCAAGCTCCTTCATGCCGTCATAACCCGCACCGCTCCGGGCACCGACGCCGCCAACCCGCGCTGGAGCCAGAACGAGCGCCAGCGCGTCGGCTACGGCTGGTTCACCACCCAGTACGGAACCGGGCCATCACCTGGCACAACGGCGGGACCGGCGGATTCACCTCATACACGGGCTTCGACCGGGCCACCGGGCGCGGCGTGGTCGTCCTGAGCAACACCGACAAGCCGGTGGACGCCGTGGGCCTCCGCCTGCTCGGCATCGAGAAGCCCGACGGTGAGAACCGATCCCCCGTGATGACGGTCGTGATGATCCTTTTCGCGTTCAGCGGCCTCGGGCTCGCGTGGTCAGCGGCTCGCAACCGCGGGGCCGACCGGTTGTCGGTGACCGGCCGGGGGCTGTGGGCGCTGCTGCTGCTATGGGTGGCACGCAACGCGGGTCCCTGGAATGGCGTGCCGCCTGTGGCCTGGCTTGCTGGGGCTGGTGTGCTGGCGGCGGCCATCGCCCTTGCCGTCCTCCGGTGGCCGGGCCTGGCGACCGGTCGCACGCCGGTGCCCTGGCGGAGCTGGATATCGGTTGCCCTGCCGCTCGTCCTCCTGATCGCGTTCGGAGTGGCAGTGGCGCTCTGATCACCCTGGAGGAGCGCCGGTGCCCCGCGAGCAGCGGCGGGTGGGGAACCCGGCTGCGTGGCCGTCAGGTCAGCAGGTCGCCCGCATAGAGGGCGTACACGGCGGCGCAGCGGCGCATGGCGGCCTCGTCGATGTACTCGTCGGGCCCGTGGGAGACGTCCAGGCGGCCCGCGCCGTAGCCGAAGGCGGGAATGCCGAGTTGCGCGTACCAGCGAATCTCCAGAATGCCCGCACACATCTCGAACCGGGCCGGGGTGCCCTGGACCTCGCTGACCACGCGCGCCAGCGCGGCCGCCGCCGGATGCTCCTGGTCGGTGCCGGCCGAGGGCTGCAACTGGACCGTCTGGACCGACACGCCGGCGCCGATCTCCCGTGCGGCGTCCTCGATGAGGCCGGTCAGACGCCTGAGCTCGCCGTCGAGGTCCTCTTCTGGGTTGTAGCGGCCGTCGACGGTGAAGTAGGCCGAGCCGGGGACGACGTTGAAGTTGGAGCCGCCACCGGACAGGCCGCCGACCACGAGCATGGTGCCGGGGGCGTCGTCGGGGTTCATCGGGTAGGAGGTGGGCCGGCCGGCCATTTCGGCGGCATAGCGTTCGACGGGGCGGGCGATGTGCAGCATGTGCTGGAAGGCGTTCACGCCGCGGTCCGCCTGTCCGACATGGGCCTCGCGGCCCTGGATGTCGACCCGGAGGGAGATGGCGCCGCGTGCGGCGTTCCAGATGCTGCCGCCGCTGGGCTCTGCGGTGAGCATGGCGAGCGCGGCCGGGTCGATGAGCTCGGCGGCGCGGAGGTGTCCGGCGCCGACGACGCTGCCGGTCTCCTCGTCGCAGACCAGGTGTATGACGATCCGCCCGTCGCCGAGCAGCCTTAGGTCCTTGGCGGCCGCGGCGCCGTAGAGCATGCTGACGATGCCGCCCTTCATGTCCGCCGTGCCGCGTCCGATGATCTTTCCTTCACGGCGTTCTGCGGTGAACTGGCTGCGGTCCTGGGCGGGCACCACGTCGAAGTGGCCGTGGAAATAGATGAGCTTGTCGCCGTCGCCTGCGGTGCCGCGCACGATGCAGGGGTCCTCCAGCTCGCCGGGCGGGCCGGTGAGCTCGATGAGCTGCGGGGACAGCCCGAGGCGGTCCATCTCCTCGCGCAGGACCTCGGCGCAGCGACCCAGGGCACGACCGGGCGGGTTTTCGGAGTCGACGGACACGAGACGTTCCAGCAACCTGGCCATCTCCTCGGACCGCTCGTCCAGCCAGGCGTCTAGTTGCGCGACACGATTCGTCATGATCCGCCTTTCGCGGGACGTTGTCATGTGAGGTTCGTGGCCTGGGGCGAATGCGGGCCTGGAGAGATTTTAGGCGGAAATAGGCTTCATATGGGTTCTTATTCTGGCGATAATGTGGACATATGAGCAATGAACTCTCCCTTGACGCCACTGATCGGGAAATATTGTTCCAGCTGCAGAGGAATGGGCGGCTGACCAATGTCGAGCTCGCGAGGCGTGTGGGGCTCACCCCGCCACCGTGCCTGCGCCGGGTGAAGCGTCTGGAGGACGCGGGCGTCATCAGCGGCTATCGCGCGACCGTCAACCACGAGCTGCTCGGTGGCGGCCTTGAAGTCATCGTCTCCATCGAGGTCAGCGTGAGCGATCTGAAGACCCTGGAGGGACTGGAGAAGACCATCGCCGCCTACGATGAGGTCATCGAGTTTCGCCGGCTGTTCGCCACGCCCGACTATCACCTGCGCGTCCTCGTCGCCAACTGCGCCGCCTACGAGGCGTTCCAGACCAACAAGATCATCGGCATACCCGGTGTGGCCCGGGTGATCTCCCAGCCGACCATGAAGAAGATCAAGGTACTCGACTGACGTCACTGCCACGGCGCGCCGCGGCCGCTGTCCTTTCCCTGCGATCCTCGGCACGACCATGGACGTAAAGGAGCCTCGGGAGCGGGCGGGTTCGGTGCCAACGCCGGCATCCTGGATGCCTGGAACCTTGCGGCCAAGCTGGTCTCCGTCCTGCGCGGCGCCGCCGATCCGCGGCTGCTGGACGTCTACGAGCCCGAACGTCGTACGGTCGGCGAGCTGACCGTGGGCCAAGTGGTGCTCCGCACCCGTGACCGCGCGGGAGCCCGTCCGCGGCTCAGCGAAGGCTGTCCTCGACGTGGCCCTCCTCCTCCGCAGAACCGATCGCTGCGGCATCGGAGAGGACGGCGCCCTGCTGGTCAGGCCCGACCACGTGACCGCCTGGCGCGCCACCCATGCCACTCCACATGCCCTCGCCGACGCCGTGGCTCAGGCCTCGGGTCTTCCGTCCGGCTGGCTTTCTCACCAGGCGACGGGGAGCTCGTGAGGGCCGTAGATGAACTGTTCGTGGGCGAAGGAAAGGTCCGCGGGATCCACGGCGAGCCGCAACGTGGGGATGCGTCGGAAAAGCGTGGTGTAGGTGACCTGAAGCTCCAGACGGGCGAGTGATTGGCCGAGGCACTGGTGCACGCCGAATCCGAACGCCAGGTGCCCGCGGACGTCGCGTTCCAGGTCCAGCCGGTCGGGGTCGGGGAATCTCCGCTGATCCCGGTTGCCGAGTTCGGTCGGGACCACGATGGCCTCTCCTGCCCGTATGATCTGTCCGGCCAACTCGAAGTCGTTCCGTGCGATCCTGCGCAGCCCGGCCTGCACCACGCTGAGATACCGGAGAAGCTCCTCAACCGCCGTGGCGATCTCCCCGGGTTCCTCGGCGGCTTTGAGAAGGGCAAGCTGGTCGGGATCGCGCAGCAGGGCCAGGGTGCCCAGGGAGATCATGTTCGTGGTGGTCTCGTGCCCGGCGACCAGCAGCATCATCCCGATCGTGGCCAGCTGTTCCGTGGACATGGCGCCGGTGGCCACCTGCTCCACGGCCAACGCGGACAGCAGGTCGTCCGCCGGATCGGCCGTCTTCTCGGCGATCAGGGCGCCCAGGTAGTCCAGCAGTGCGCGCTGGGCGTGCACGGTGTCTTCGGGCGTCCGATCCCGCCTGACAATGATCTTGCTATTGCGCTGGAAGAACTCGTGGTCGGCGTACGGCACGCCGAGCAGCTCGCAGATCACCAGGGACGGCACCGCCAGCGCGAACGCGTTCACGAGGTCGGCGGGAGCAGGGCCGGCCAGCATCTCGTCGATGAGGCCGTCCACGATCCGCTGGACGGCGGGACGGAGGCGTTCGATCCGCCGGACGGTGAACGTGCCCGTCAGCATGCGGCGCAGCCGAGCGTGTTCGGGGTCGTCCATCTGCCCGATTCCTGGGGTGGTCGTGACGACCTGGCGGGTGGCCGCGCTGATGTGCGGGTAGCCGGGCCGGGAGGCGTCGGAACTGATCCGGGGGTGGGCCAGCAGCGCGCGTTGGTCGTCGTAGCGGGTCACCGCCCATGCCGTGGTCCCGTCCCACAGGGTGACCTTGGCGAGTGGCTCGTCTCGTTGCAGCTCTCGTAGACCCGGCGCCGGGTCGAAGGGGCAAGTCCCTGTCCTGCGCATCGGATATCCAGGGTTCTGGGTCGAGGTGTTCACGTGCGTTCCTCCGATCATGGAGTTAGTGAACGATTGTTCGTCATCTTAGCAAACAACTGTTAGGCAACTTTGATCGGGGGCCACTCACGAACGTTCCTCGGAGATGATCAGGAGGCGATCAGCAAGGAGACGAGCTCGTCGACGAACCGTGCGATGTCGGCGTCGGAATCGTCGATGACGTAGGAGAGCATGACGCGGCCTGGCGCGCTGGTGATCAGGACAAGGGCCGCCCGCTCGGCCGGCAGCCGCAGCCGGATCCCTGCCCGCTCGCAGTCCTCCAGGCTCGCGCGAAGCTCGTCGATCACTGTGTGTGACAGGTTGATGTGGCTGCTCTCCTCGCTCATGCGCAGTCCGAGCAGCACGCGGGTGAATCCGCGGTTGTTCAGCGCGTACCCGCAGAACGCGCGGAGCTTGGCACGGAGGCGGCCGACCGGGTCGGAGGCGTCCACCGCCTGCCCGGCCCGGCCCACGAGGTCGAGCAGCCGGTGTGCCTCGAACTCCAAGAGAGCGCCGATCAGCTCGGATTTGTCGCTGAAGTGCGCGTAGATGCTGGCGGGGGCGATGCCGACACGCCTGGCCACCCCGCGCAGGGTGAGCCCTTCCACCGCGCCGAGTTCGCCGAGCATCTGCCCGGCCGCAACGAGGATCTCGGTGCGCAATCGCCCGCCCTCGCCCCAGCGGTTGCGTTCCCTTGCCCGCACCGGACCCGGCTCGCGGGCGGCGCCGGCTCGGGATTCGGGAGCTTCACCGGTCACATAGACATCTTGCCGCGCCGCGCGGTGACCGCCGTACGCCGGGGACACATGTCAGGCCCTGATGGCCTTGGTCACGACTGGCCGCAGCGGCGCCATCCACGTCACCAACCATGTACACCACATCGACGTCGGCCAGCCCACCAACCAGCTCCACGGGCTCTGTGCTCGCTACCTCGATCAACATCTCATGATCGAGCTCGACGGATCCTGCTACCGCTGTTTCAACGCCATGGCCAAGGAGGACAGCGAGTTCAGCACCTGGGATCCCGACTTCGCCACCAAGGTCTTCGCACCCCGGAGTGAGCACTACCACTTCTGCCTCCGGCGCCACGAATACACGGACTCCGGAGCATCTGTCGTCCCGTCTGGAAGGTAACCCCGACATGACGACCATCCTCGGTCTGAACTTCCACCACGACACCTCAGCCGCCCTGATCGTCGACGGTCGCCTGTACGCGGCCGAGGAGGAACGCTGGAGCGGCATCAAGCACTACCGGCGACACCACTGGAAGTCCGTGCTCACCGCCCCCGCTCAGGCGCTCGCGTGGTGTCTGGAAGCCGCAGGCATCGGCCCTCACGACATCGACTCCGTATGGGTTCCCTCGATGCGGCCCACACCTGCGGCCGGCATCTGGCTGAGCACCGAGCGCGAGGAACTTGCGGCTGAGCTGCCCGAGCCGCTCGGCTCGCGGCGCCACGCGCTCGGCGCCGACTTTGGACCGGGACGCGAGCGCATCACCGGGTACGAACTGACCCCGAACCGGGTCGATCGCGTCTACCAGGCCACGCCCACCGTCATGCCCGGACCCCGCCGGGTGCATCACTCTCTCGGGCACTTCTATCGCAACTTCGCGACCAGGATCATTCCACCGGGCGATGAAGCCGAGGGCAGCCTGATGGCGCTGGCCGCCCTGGGCGAGCCCAGCCGCTACCGGGACGACGTTCAACAGCTTCTCCACCTGGAGATCGAGGGGACCGTACGCATCGAGCCGCCGCTCGGATCCGCCGACACCACCACGCCCATAAGCATCGGCAACCGAGCCTGGACCGCCGGATCAGCAGCGGACGCCTCATTCGGCGAGCGCGCCGACCTGGCCGCAGCAGTACAAGAGGTGTTCTCTGGCGCGGTCATCCACGTCGCCCGCCACCTGCGCCGTGTCACCGAAGCGACCAGCCTGGTCTTCTCTGGAGGCTGCGCGTTCAGCTCCCACCTGAACGGACGTCTCGCCGAAGAGGCAGATTTCGACACGCTGTTCATAGCCCCAGCCCCGCACGACGCCGGAACGGCCCTCGGAGCCGCCTTGTACGGCCGGCACCATCAGATGCGCCAGCCGCGCATCCCACGCCGGTGGATGCCGCATGGGGACCGAGCCCCGGGCTGGTTCCGCCTTCAGCGGTTCCGCCGGGGTATCGATTGATCACCGGCATGGGAGGTCGGCTGATCCCGGCCGTCGCCGAACTGCTCGCCGATCATCACGTGGTGGGCTGGGTCCAGGGCGGTATGGAATTCGGCCCTTGCGCCCTCGGTCACCGTTCGATCCTGGCCCACCCAGGCCGCACGCAAACCCGAGATCGCGTCAACGCCATCAACCAGCGCACCGGACTAACGATGCTGCTCAACACCTCGTTCAACACCAAGGGCGCTCCCATCCTGATGAGCGCCGAGCAGGCGGTACACGCTGCCGCCGATCTGGGCCTGGATGCGGTCGCCATCAATGACTCCCTGCTGGTCTCCGACAAGCTCCCCACGAGGTAGGTCACCATGCACGATCTCGACAGCATCCTCGCCGCCCTGGCTACGAACACCTGGCCCGCCGAACATCACGGGCGCGCCCTGGCCGCGGCCGCCCTGTCTCTCGCTGCCTATGAAGGACGGGTACGCGACCAGGGCACCCCCTACATCGAGCACCCTCTTGCCGTGGTCGCCATCCTGCGTGATGAGCTCCACATATCCCATCCCGAAACGCTGATTTTCGGCCTACTGCACGACGCCCTCGAGGTAACGCCGAGCTCCGAGCCTGAAATCGCTATCCGCCTGGGCTGTTCCTTCGTGGCGGAACTACGGGCGATGACGCCCGACCATCGCCTCGAAGGCCGTTCGAGGCAGGCCACGGACGAAACCGTCTGGCGTACCAAGACGCGAAGACTGAGCTCGGCTCAGACGGAAAGCCCTGAACTGAAGGCGGCCTACGAGGTGCTTCTGGGGGAGCGCGACCGCTACCGGACCAGCGGGATGGCGCTCACATGACGCCCATCGTCCACTCCCTCGCCCCCACCAACCACACCGGAGGCCGCGTCTACCTGCGGATGCTCCAGCAGCTGACCAGCGAGGAGATCACCTGGCGGACCGTGCCGGACTTCAAACGCGCCGACCAGACCCGCCGCTGGCCGTCCGCAGCCTGGACAAGGCCGAATGCCGAGCCGAACACGATCTGCCATGTGACGGCCTACTGGTCTACGCCGGCAAAGCGGTACAGGGCGCTGCCTGTCAAACCGAATGACTGCGCCATGAGACGCTGTGAGTTCGAGTGGAGGTGAAAGACCCCCACCACCGTCCTGTCGCAGCAGGGCGGTGAAGCTGAGGGCAGCCTGATCCAGGCTTCTGATTCCCACTGCCGGCCAGTTACCGGGGAGCTATCTGGCCGCCTATCTCACGATCTGTAGCCGCCACAGATCGGCTCCCACTGTCAGAAGATCATGGTGAGGTCGAGGGCGGCTTAGCAGGTTGCGGTGGTCTGGAAGGCCTCTGGGTGGCAAGGGCCGCAATCGTTTTTCCGGGGTCCCGATCGTTCAGCAGGTCGGCGGCCTTGGGCGCGAACGTGGCGTCGCCGGACTCGATGGCCTGCCTCAAGAGAGCGCGGGCCTCGTCGATGTCGCCCCGCCGGCTGAGGATTTCGCCTGTTCGGTATGCGGCCTCGCCGACCAGCTCGGCTGCTCGTTCGGGTTGGGCAGCGGCAGGCGAAGGCGTTGAGGGGCTCTTTGTGTCGTGTTGTGCGCTCTGGTCACGTTGCGGACGATGCCATCCGGCAGGCGTTAGCGTCACAGCTCGATTGCCCGACGCGTGTTTCACGACAACCGGTGCGTCCCGTGGGACGCACCGGTGGTCTTAACGCGTCATGCCTCGTACCGTTGCGTCTGGCCTAGTACGGCCTTAATTGGCACTATGGGCAGAAGGCCAGGTCAGAGGCAATGGAAGGACGGGTTCCCGTCGCTCTCAGCGTGTGGTGGTGAACGGGAACGCGCAGTCCTGGACGGCCTCCACGCGGTGGCGGCGTTCGGGCATGACCAGCAGATCACCGGGCTGCCCGTCCCAGGAGTCGGGCCCGGCGACAAGCCGCACTCGCCCGTGCAGCACATGCACCGTGACCTCGCCGGGATGTTCGTGTTCGTGCAGGTGCTCGCCCTGCCGCAACGCCATGACGGTCTGCCGCAACGAACGATCGTGTCCACCGTGGACAGTGGTGGCGCTGCGACCGCTGTACGCTTCACGGGCCAGCGTGAGCAGATCGCGAACGAGCGCAGTCAGCGAGACCTTGGTCATGGCTGGGGTGCGCGACGGTCTCGCCGAGCTTCCAACTCTTCCGGGCTGACCGGGATCAGCATCGGCTGCCCCGGTGCGCAGAACATCGTCACCACGAACGCCGATTCCTCGTCGGTGAGGTGGTTGCCGTCCTGGTAGTGGATCACGTCTCCACCGGGCTCCCAGAACGCCTCGCCGGCCCGGACGACCCGTACGGGGTCGCCTTCGAGCTCGAAGTTGATGGCGCCCTTGACCACGTACCCGTACGCGGGCCCGGAGTGTCGGTGTGGCGGCGCGCCGGGGCTGTTGGGCGGCAAGGTGACCAGGATCGTCATCGCCTCGGCCCCCTCCGGCGCAGGTGGGGCCCCGGGCACGGTGCCGACCACGTCGATCTTCGGCGGCGGCCCGCTCTTGTCGGGGTTGTCCAGGTGGTGAGCGTGCGCGTGATCAGTGCTCATCAGGCTTCCTTTCCGCGAGATGGTGGCCGGCTCGGATCCGGCCGGTGCACCAGCTCAGACAAGACAGCGCCCCGATCTGTGACAACGCCCCGAACGATGCGCCTCAAGGAAACCTCTGTCCGCGCAGCTCAGAGGGCCAACGCGGCCATGAAGGCCATGCTGGCCGCCATCCCGGCCGAGCACAGATCCTCGCTGCGCACCCTTCGATCCGCGCTCCGCTCGGGCAGAACGCGGATGAGCCGAACGCAGGTCCAGGCCAGCCCGATGACCAGGGCCACCGGGGCCAGCGAACCGCCTCCATGCGGGTGCCCGGACGAAGCGCCGGCGAAGGTGGGCGCGCTGAACGCCGTCAGCACCAAGAGGATGGACATGATCACGAAGTCTGGGATGTGATGACCGGTTTCCGCGCGGCGGGAGGGAGAACCGCAGAGCCAGCCGGCGGTCAGCAGCGCGAGCACCGCGACGGAGAGGAACCAGCCTCCCAAATGGCCGGCCGCCATGCCGAGCGCCATGACGACGTGCGGCCACCTCCTGGTGGGATGTGCGGAAGGCAGCAGGGCCGGCGCGAGGGCCAGGACGCAGCCGGCCAATGCCCCCACCGTGTGGAGGAGGGCCTGCATCAGGCGGCCGCATCGGCGAGGCGGGTGCGCCGCTCCGCCGGCTCCGGGGCGGCGTCCTCGGCCTCGCTGAACACCTTCGCCGAGTCCGCAATCATCGTGTCTGCCGAGATGAGGTGCTTCGGGACCTCGGCTGGGGCCGGGTTGCCGAAGAGGCTCATGCGGGCATCCATGATGCACTCCTTGCCGTTGTCGATGTGGTTACCGAAGGTCCGCAGAAAGCCTCGGCCTTCAGGACTCCGTTGCCCAATTCGGTGGGTCATGCGGTGAGTGCCAGGTCGAGGCGTGCGAAGTGTGAGACTCGGGTCGCGCCGAGGGGTGTCTCGGTGAGCCAGGCGTCCAGGCGGATGAGGTTGATCGCGGCTGCTGACAGCGCGTTGGCCAGGTGGGTCTTGTTCAGGCCGAGGTATCGAGTCCGGCGGATACCGGCGCGGACGGCTTGGGAGATGGTCCCCTCGACACCGGCCCGGATCTTGTAGCGCTCTTTCCAATCGTCGGTGAGCTGCTCGCGGCGGGCGCGTTCCAGAGCCTCGTGCTGCGCCTTGGGACGGATGGTGAGCTGGCGTAGCCCGATGGCAGCGGTGGTGCATCGCGGACGAAGCGGGCAGGGGCCGCAGTCACGTTTGCGGAAGGCGAGGCGGATCAACGGCGCACCGCGACTGGTCTCCTCGCGCCACTTGCCGCTGGTGTGGCCTGCCGGGCAGATCGCCTGCTGGTTGTCGAAGTCGATGGTGAAGACGCTCAGGTCGAACCCGTCGTCGCGGCCGGCCTGGCGACTGGTGGAGGCCCGCATGGGTCCCAGCAGGGTGACGTCGTATGTGGCCATGGCCTGCACCAGCAGTGCTGCCGAGGTGTAACCCATGTCGACGGCGTGCTCGACGGGCAGTAACTCCCGCGCTGCCAGGTCATCCCAGACGACCGCGGTCAGCTGGGAGTCCTCCACGGTGGCGTCGGTGGTCGCCACATGTGTGATCAGATGAGGGGCGTCATCGTCGCAGGTCTCGGTCAGATGAACCTTGTAACCGACCCAGCCGGTCCCACGCTTGACCCCATACCGAGCCTCGGGGTCATAGGGCGAGGCCAGCCGGAGTCTTCCCGGCGGCAGGTCCTTGCCCTGCCGCACACGCACCTCCCCATCGGTCCGGTAGTACTGCTGGATCCACGCCTCGCGCAGCACCTGCACCGCCGGGACCTGCCGCAGCCAGGCCGGAGCGCCGCGGTCATAAATCCGCTCCAGTAGCCGGTAGCCGTCCGCGCCGACCTGGATCAGGTAGCCTGCACGCGCCGCTTCTCCGTCAGGCAGCCGGTAGGCATCCACCCGCTCCCCGTAACGCTGCTGCCATGCGGCCGGAGCCCACGCCGCCAGCCAGCCCGGTTCACAGGCCGCCAAGGCGTTCAACGCCGACCGCATCACCTCGCCGACGAACTCCGCCCGGTTCAACGCCCGCACCGCGGCCAGCACATGCGTGGAATCGGTCCGCTGACGTCCTCCCGCACGCAAGAACCCCAGGCCACTCAACCGCTCCACGAGCAGCTCGAAGATATGCTCCTCTTGGCCGTGTTCGACCAGGCGGGAACGAAAGCCGCTGAGCACCGAAAAGTCGAACCCCGGATCCTCCAACTCCAGGCCCAGGGCGTATTTCCACTCGATTCGGCCGCGGACTGCGTCGGCGGCCTGCCGATCGGACAGGTTCTCCGCGTACTGCAGCACCGATACCAGCGCCAACTGTCCGGGAGACAGGCCGGGACGCCCCCGCACACCGAACATGCCCGCGAATTCCGCATCTGCGAACAGCGGGCCCAGCGCGTCGCGGACCCGCATCGCCGTCGTCCCCTTGGGAAACGCCGCCCGCGCCACACGCGCGGTCAACTCGGGAATCTCCGGCCACCGACGCGGCTGCATCGACATCAGTCCACCATCCTCTCACCGCTCGCAGACGAGGAATCGCGGCAGACCATCCTGATCCAGGACATCATCGGCTTCCGAGAAGGACACGCCGAATTAGGCAACGGAGTCCTTCAGGCCGGGGATGAATGCGGTCCCCCTTTTGGGGATGCCCCGCCGTAGGCGGGGCATCCCGGAGCGCGGAGCGTGGACCCGGAACCTCAGGTGGGGCGGCGCTGGTGTTCGATATACGCCTTGATGATCGATGGTGGTGCTCCGCCGCAGGAGGCGGCGAAGTAGCTGGGTGACCAGAAGGGGCCGTGCATGATGGCGCGGTTGACCCGGTTGGTGAACTCCTTGCGCAGGTAGTGCGAGGAGACGCCCTTCAACGAGTTGACGAGTTTGCTGATCGCGACCTTGGGCGGATAGTGGACGAGCAGGTGGACGTGGTCGTGTTCGCCGTTGAACTCGCGCAGTTCGGCCTCGAAGCTGTCGCACACCTCGATCATGACGTCTTCGCAGCGGCGCAGCATCGCGTCATCGAACACGTTTCTGCGATATTTGGTGACAAAGACCAGATGGACGTGCATCGCGGAAACCACGTGTCTGCCTCGCCGATATTCCACTTCCTCGCTCATGGACCAGATGATAATGTGTTCGAGTTTCTGTGAGACGCAAGGGTCCCGTGGGAGAGGGGGTGTTGCGCATGCTGGCGGGCCGGAAGTACCGCTTGGAGTTCGACTTCGGGCAGCGACTTTTCGCTGAAAGGCTGGGCGGGATCTGCCGGGCCGTGTGGAACACCGGTCTCGAACAACGGCGGGAGTACCGGCGGCGCGGGCAGTGGATCACCTATGCCGAGCAGTGCAGGCAGCTCGCCGAGGCGAAGAAGGACCCGTACTGCGACTGGCTCGCCGACGCCCCCGCCCAGGTGATCCAGCAGACCCTCAAGGACCTGGACGAGGCGTGCCGCAAGCATGGCACGTGGAAGGTGCACTGGAAGGCGAAGGCGAAGTGGCGGCCCTCGTTTCGGTTCCCCACCGCCAAACACCTGCCGGAGCGGATCGGCCGCAAGTGGGGGCGGGTGTTCCTGCCCAAGTTCGGGTGGACGCGGTTTCGGATGTCGCGCCCGCTCGGGGGGAGCGTCAAGTCCGCGACCGTGTCCCGGGACGGCAGGCACTGGTTCATCAGCTTCCTGGTCGATGATGGGATCGCCGAGCGTGAGGAACACGCCTGCCCTCAATGGGCGGGTGTGGACCGGGGGGTGGTCACGGCCGCCGTGACCTCGGATGGGGAGTTCTTCGACCGCCGCCACGCCGGAAGCGACGGTGTTTCCTCCCGCCAGTTGCCGCGGGAGAGGAAGCAGGCCCGGGAGGACGATCTCGGGTATCTCACGCCCGGCGAAGCGGAACGGTATCTGCGGCTGCAACGCCAACTCGCCCGCACGCAGAAGGGATCGAAGCGGCGCAAGACGGTTGTGGCCGCCATCAGTGAGATCATGCGGCGGGTCCGGTGGCGGCGCGCTGACTTCAACGCCCAAGCCGCGCACCGACTCACCCGCGTGTACGGGCATGTGGTCATCGAAAACCTGAACACCAAGGGCATGAGCGCGGCCGTCAAGCCGAAGCCCGACCCCGACCAGCCGGGTAGGTTCCTCCGCAACGGCGCGGCGGCGAAATCCGGGCTCAACAAGGCGATTCTCGACAAGGGCTGGTATGGCCTGGAAGTCGCCCTCCGCTCCAAGGCCCGCTACACCGGCAGCGTCATCCATAAGATCAACCCTGCGTATACGTCCCAGACGTGCCCGGAACCTGCGTGCGGGAAGGTGGATGAGAAGAGCCGCAAGAGCCAAGCGATCTTCTCCTGCACTTCTTGCGGACACACCGAGCACGCCGACATCGTCGGGGCGAAGAACATCAAGACCAAAGGACAGGCGGCCGGGCTGGTCGTCTCAGGGCGTGGAGACCCACCCGGGTCCGCGAAACGTCAAGCACCCCATTCCACAGCACGAGCCGCGCAAGCGGCACGAGCTGCCGCATAGCGGCACGGGAATCCCCGTCCCTTAAAGGCGGGGAGCAGGTCAAACCCTCTGACAGGACAGCTCGGCAAGCTGTGACAGGAACGAAAGGACATACGGCTCCCTTCTGACACCGCGGCAGGGACCTGCGCCGGGGCTGGCGACACGTTCGTTCACGGCGCCCCCGCTCGGCCGCCGTCGAAGCCACCCCTGCTGTCGTCACCGCGTCGGCGGTGACGGCCTCTTCGCGCTGCTGCTGGGCGATCTTAGCGCTGGTGAAGTCGGCTGGCCGCCACCGAGCTGGCGCTCGCCCTGGGGCGCGCCGCAGGAGACGCCTCCCGTGGTCCAGGACAGGCGGTGTCGCCGCCCAGATCGAGTCATGTCCTGACCTCGTAGAATCGGACCACGCATCGGAAACGGAGTTTCATGGTCACGCCTGGTCGACGACGACGAGTGACGATCGCCGATGTGGCGAGCCACGCCCAGGTCTCCGTCACGGCGGTGTCCAAGGTGATCCGCAACGCCTATGGCGTCAGCCCCGCCATGAAGGACCGGGTCAAGACGGCCATCGAGGAGCTCGGCTACCGGCCGCAGGCCGTGGCCCGGGGGATGCGCGGGCGTACCTTCACGATCGGCCTGGTGCTGCCGCACATCAGAAACCCGTTCTTCGCCGACATCCTCGACGGTCTCACCGATTACCTCGAGGACACCGACTACCAGGCGTTCATGATCCAGGGCGGCGCCACCCGCAAGGTCGAGCGGCGGGCGGTCGACGCCCTGATGGACCGGCAGGTGGACGGCATCATCATGGTCGCCCCCCTCGCCTCGAAGGCGCGCCTGGAGGAGGTGGCGAAGGAGAAGCCGACCGTGGTGCTCGCCCGGCACGAGCGGTCGTCGTACTACGACTCGGTGTTCGGCGACGACGAAGCGGGCGCCGAACTCGTCGTGCAGCACCTCATCGAGCTGGGGCACCGCCGCGTCGCGCACATCACGCACCAGGACGACAGCCAGGCGCGGCCGGCCGACCTGCTGCACAACATCCGGTCGGCGACCTACGAACGCGTCATGCGCGAGCAGGGGCTCGGCGACGAGATCGCCGTCGCGACCAGCTTCTATCACGAGAAAGGCGGCTACGAGGGGGCCCGCGAGCTGCTGAGCCGTTCGCCCCGGCCGACGGCGATCTTCGCGGGGGCCGACCAGGCGGCCCTCGGCGCGCTCGCCGCGGTCCACGAGGCCGGCCTGTCCGTCCCGGTGGACGTCTCGGTCGCCGGTTACGACAACACCCACCTGGCCGCTCTGCCCAACATCGCGCTGACCAGCGTCGACCAGGACGGCGGCGAGATGGGCCGCGCCGCGGGCAAGCTCTTGCTGGAACGCATCGAGGGCCGCATGACACCGGTGCGCTTCTCGGTCACCCCGAGCCTGGTCGTCCGTAGCTCCACGGCCGCGCCAGGAGGGTCCGGCGGCTGAGCCGGACCGCGATAGCTCGCCTGACCTCTGGGCGCGTCAGTCGCGTCTGGTACGCGGAGGCTCTGCGTCCTGGGGCCGGTCGCTCTGCCGGTGCGGCCGGTTGCCGCTCTGGTCGAGGGTCGCTGCCCAGCTGGCCAGGAGCTTGAGCCGGTCTTCGGCGGTGGTGCCCGGCTCGGCGGTGTAGACGGTCATGTTGTGCGCCGTCCGGTGGGAAGCGGGCAGGTCCAGGGACAGGTAGGTCAGCTCCAGGCGGCCGACCGCAGGGTGGTGCAACTGCTTGCTGCCCTCGTGGCCGATGCGGACGTCGTGGGCGGCCCACCGGGTGCGGAACTCGCGGCTGAGTGTGGACAGCTCGCCGACGAGCTCCCGCAGGGCCCGGTCGTGCGGCTCGCGCCCGGCTTCGGCGCGCAGCAACGCGACGGTGACGTCGGCGCCGTCCTCCCAGTCGACGAAGAAGTGATGGGAGCCCGGGTCGAGGAAGAAGAAGCGGGCGAAGTTGGCGCGGCCGTGCTGGTCAGTGGTGTCACTGTCGAACATCGGCGCGAAAAGGGCTCGGCCCAGCGGGTTGATGGCGACGATGTCCAGCCGGCCGTTGCGCACGAACGCGGCCGACATCGTCATGGAGTCGAGCAACCATTGGACCGGACGCGGGATCTCGATCTCCTTGCGGCGGGAAGGCGCGCGGCGGGCGGGGCGGGCTGCTCGGGCCAGGTCGAACAGGTAGATGCGTTCTTCCTCGTTCAGCTGCAGCGCCCGGGCGACCGCCTCGAGAACGTCGTCGGACACGCCGGTGATGTGGCCCTTCTCCAGCCGCGTGTACCACTCGGTGCTCACGCCCGCGAGAACGGCGACCTCCTCGCGCCGTAGCCCCGGAACCCGGCGCCGGCCGCCGGCAGGCAGGCCGACCTGCTCCGGGGTGATCTTGGCGCGCCGGCTGGCGAGGAAGTCGCGGATCTCGTTTCGGTTGCTGTCCACCCTTTCACTCTATGGATCGGACGGGACGAAAGGGGGGTAGAGGTTGTCCCCCCGATAAACCGGACCTCCCACGCGCGCGATGGAACCGATTTCCTGGGCGTTGCCCCTAGGAGTGACGGCATGCCGCCGTCGCCCGGCAGGCAGGGGCCCTGCCGGTGCCATCTCCCCATTCTCAGCAAGGAGGTCCGCTGTGCCTGGAGCAGTTCTGCACGCTCCCGGCGGCGGCGTCGAAGGCGGTGAGCGTTCGCCCACCCGGCTTCCGTTCGTCATCCACGTGCTGGCGTTGGGGACGTTCCTGATGGGGACGACCGAGTTCGTGGTGGCGGGCCTGCTGCCGGAGATCGCGGGCGACCTGCAGGTGGGCGTGGCCCGGGCGGGGCTGTTGATCACGGTCTTCGCGGTCGGGATGATCGTCGGCGCGCCGCTGATGGCGCTGCTGACGCTGCGGCTGCCGCGACGGGTGACGCTGATGCTCGCTCTGGGCGTCTTCGCGGCCGGGCATGTCATCGTCGCGCTCGGCTCCAGCTTCGTGCTGCTGCTGGCGGCGCGGTTCCTGACGGCATTGGCGACCGGAGCGTTCTGGTCGGTGGCCTCCGTGGTGGCCACACGCGTCGCCGGTCCTGCCGCGAGCGCCCGCGCCTTGGGCCTCGTGGGGGCCGGGGGCATGCTCGCCAACGTCGTCGGTGTGCCGCTCGGTGCGTTCGCCGGGCAACTCATGGGCTGGCGGGGACCGTTCTGGGCGCTCGCGGCTCTGGGAGCGGCGGCCGTGGGGCTCATCGCCCGATACGTCCCGCACGACGGCGCGGGCCACCAGGCGGTGACGATCCGGTCGGAGCTGTCGGCTCTGCGCTCCGGCCGCCTGTGGCTGGCGCTGGCCGCGTGCGCGACCACGACCGGCGGCGTGCTGTCGGCGTACTCCTACATCTCGCCGCTGCTGACCGACCGGGCCGGCATCGCCGCCGGCCTCGTCCCGCTGGTGCTCGCCGGCTTCGGCGTCGGCGCCCTGGCGGGCTCGGTCCTCGGCGGGCGTCTCGGAGACGCCCGCCCGCATGCGACGACCATCGCGGCGGCCGCGGCGGCCACGGTTCTGCTGCTGGCGATCTGCCTGCTGTCCGGCCATGCCGCGCCCACGGTCGCGCTGGTCGCCCTGCTGGGGCTCTTCGGGCTCGGCGCCAACCCGGTGCTGATCTCCCTGGCCGTCCGCTTCGCGGGCCAGGCGCCCACGCTGGGGTCCTCGCTGAGCGTCTCGGCGTTCAACTTCGGCACCGCGGTCGGCTCCTGGATGGCCGGCCTCGCCCTCGGCTCCGCCCTCGGGGCCACGGGTCCCGCCGTGGTCGGCACCGTCATCGCCGCACTGACCCTGATCCCCACGATCGCCTTGACCTGGGCGAACTCTGCTTCATGAACACCTGATCGGCATATCGAACGGAGAACATCTGATGCGCGTAACCCTGATGTACGGCGCCGGCGACGTCCGGATCGAGGAGGTTCCGGACTCCGCCATCAAGCTGCCCACCGACGCGCTGGTCCGCGTCACCGCGTCCTGCATTTGCGGCAGCGACCTGTGGCCGTACAGCTCGATGTCTGCAGCGGACGGCCCCGAACGGATGGGGCACGAATTCATCGGCATCGTCGAGGACACCGGCTCCGAGGTGACCACCGTCAAGAAGGGCGACCTGGTCGTCGCACCGTTCGCCTTCTCCGACGGCACCTGCGAGTTCTGCCGCGAGGGCCTGCACACGTCCTGCGTCCAGGGCGACTTCTGGCCCGGCCTGCCCGACGAGGGCGGCCAGGCCGAAGCCGTCCGTGTCCCGTTCGCCGACGGCACCCTCGTCAAGCTCCCCGTCGCCGCCGACTCGGCCCTCATCCCGTCCCTGCTCACGCTCTCGGACGTCTTCGGCACCGGCTACCACGCCGCCGTCGCGGGCGGCGTGAACGAGCGCACGCGGGTCACGGTGATCGGTGACGGCGCCGTCGGCCTGCTGGCCGTGCTGTCGGCCAAGCGCCTCGGCGCCGAGCAGATCATCCTCATGGGACGCCACAAGGCGCGCACCGACCTCGGCCGGGAGTTCGGCGCCACCGACGTCGTCTCCGCCCGCGGCGAGGAAGGCATCGCCCAGGTCCGCGACCTCACCGGCGGGCACGGCACGCACGTCGTCCTGGAAGCCGTCGGCAACATGCCCGCCTACGAGCAGGCAGTCGGGGTCGTCCGCCCTGGCGGCGTCATCAGCCGCGTCGGCGTCCCGCAGTACGAAGAGGCCCCGATCGGCTTCGGCAGCCTCTTCCGCCACAACCTCCGCCTGGCCGGAGGTCCGGCGCCGGTCCGGGCCTACATCGAGGAGCTGATGCCCGCCATCCTGGACGGCACCATCCAGCCGGGGAAGGTCTTCGACGCCACGACCGACCTCGACGGCGTCCCGACCGGCTATCAGGACATGGCCGACCGCAAGAGCCTCAAGGTCCTCATCAAGCCCTGAGGCCCCGATCCAGCTGTGATGCGAGGGAAGAAAAATGTCTGATGAAGCCCCTTTGTCTGCTGTTCCGCCCACCGCCGCGGCCGGCGAGTCCTCCTCGGCGCTCAGCCGGCGCACCTTCATCACGACCACGACCACCGCGGTCGCCGCGAGCGGGCTCGTCCCTGGGACGTCCCCGCTGGGCGTCGAACCGGCGGCCGCCGCTGAGGTGTCGCCCAGCGGACGGGTGTCGCTGACCGTCAACGGCGAGCGGCACGCCGCGATGATCGACAACCGGACCTCGCTGCTGGATTTGCTGCGTGAGCAGTTCGGGCTGACGGGAACCAAGAAGGGCTGCGACGCCGGGGCCTGCGGCGCCTGCACCGTCCTGGTCGACGGCCGCCGGGTCAACGCCTGTCTGACGCTGGCGGTACGGCTGGAGGGCGCCAAGGTCACCACCATCGAGGGGCTCGCCCCGGGCGAGGGCGACGACCTGCACCCGTTGCAGGAAGCGTTCATCGAGCAGGACGCCTTCCAGTGCGGCTACTGCACCCCCGGACAGATCATGTCCGGCATCGGGTGCATCCGGGAGGGCCACACCGGCTCGCCGGAGGAGATCAGGGAGTGGATGAGCGGCAACATCTGCCGCTGCGGCTGCTACGTGAAGATCGTCAAAGCGGTCGAGCAGGCCGCCGGCGGAAAGTGAGGTCCTGCTCCGATGCATCCCTTCTCCTACACCAAGGTGTCCGACGTCGGCGGCGCACTCGCCGCCGGCCGGCGTGGCGGCCGCTACATCGCCGGCGGCACCACCCTGGTCGACCTGATGCGCGAGACCGTCGAGCGTCCCGGCGAACTGGTCGACATCAGCGCCCTGCCGCTGCGCGAGGTGAGCACCACCGCGGGCGGGGGACTGCGCATCGGCGCGCTGGTGTCGATGGCCGAGGCCGCCGCCCACCCCAAGGTGCGCGCCACCTTCCCCGTCGTGGCGCAGGCGCTGGAGCTGAGCGCCTCGCCGCAGCTGCGCAACATGGCCACCATCGGCGGCAACATCATGCAGCGCACGCGGTGCACGTACTTCCGTGATGTGACGGCGGCGTGCAACAAGCGCCGGCCCGGCTCAGGATGCGCGGCAGTGGACGGCTTCAACCGCAGCCACGCCATCCTCGGCGCCTCCGGCCAGTGCGTGGCCACCCACCCCTCCGACGTCGCCGTGGCCTTCGCGGCGCTGGAGGCCACCGTGCACCTGCAGGGCCCCGACGGGGAACGCGGCGTCGCCTTCGCCGACTTCCTGCTGCCACCGGGTGGCACCCCGGACCGGGAACAGGCCCTGCGGCCAGGCGAGTTGATCACCGCTGTGGAGATCCCGGCCCTGCCACGCCCGCTCAGGTCCGGATACCTGAAGGTGCGCGACCGGCAGTCGTACGAGTTCGCGCTGACCTCGGCGGCCGTCGCCCTGCACGTTCGAGGCGGGGTGATCCGCGCGGCGAAGGTCGCCGCCGGAGGCGTGGGCACCGTGCCGTGGAAGCTGCCCGCAGTCGAGCGGCACCTCGTCGGCGAGCGCCCCTCGACGTCCCTGTGGGCAGCCGCCGCCGAGCGGGCGGCCGACGGAGCCCGCCCGCTGCGACACAACGGTTTCAAGGTGGAGTTGCTGAAGCGGACCGTGGAACGTCAACTGCGAGTCGTAGGAGGTACGAAGTGAGCCCCCAGCCGCGGGCAGCCGTGGGTGCGCCGCTGTCCCGGGTGGACGGGCGGCTGAAGGTCACCGGGCAGGCGTTGTTCGCCGCCGAGCACGACGTGAACGGCGTCGTGCACGCGGTCATCGTCGACAGCAGCATCGGCCGTGGACGTATCACCTTGATCGACACCCGCGCCGCCCTGGCCCACCCGGGGGTGCTGCGGGTGATCAGCCATCGCGACGCGCCGAAGCTGCCGTACCGCGACAACGCCGGGTCGAACAACCCGCCCGGGCGTCGGCTGCGTGTCTTCCAGGACGACCGGGTGCTCTTCCACGGTCAGCCGGTCGCCGTCGTGGTGGCCACCACCCTGCAGGCCGCGCAGCACGGTGCGAGCCTGGTCGAGGTCCGCTACGACGCCGAGCAGCCCGCTACCGACCTGCACGAGGCCGACGCGGACGAGCCGACGCGTTATGCGCGCGGCGATGCCGAGGCCGGCCTGCGTTCCGCGGCCGTCCGGATGGACCTGACCTACCGGACGGCGCGCAACCATCACAACCCGATGGAGCCGCATGCCACCATCGCCCGCTGGAGCGGCCACAGGCTCACCGTCTGGGACAAGACCCAGTGGGTCGTGGGCACGCAGAACGAGCTCGCCGCCGTGTTCGGCATCCCGACGCAGGCAGTACGGGTGATCTCCCCGTTCGTCGGCGGCGGATTCGGCTCAGGGCTGCGCTGCTGGCCGCACGTGGTCGTCGCCGCGTTGGCCGCCCGCGAGACGAATCGCCCGGTCAAGCTGGTCCTGAGCCGCAGGCAGATGTACTTCGGCACCGGCTTCCGGCCCTCCTATGAGTACCGTCTGCGCCTGGGCAGCGACCAGCGGGGGCGCCTGACCACCATGGTCCACGAGATGGACGCCGAGACCTCGTCGTACGAGAAGTTCACCGAGACCATCCTGCCCGCGGGGCAGATGCTCTACAGCATGCCCAACGTCTCACAGGCCTACCGGACGGTGCCGCTGGACGTGAACACGCCGCTGTGGATGCGCGGCCCGGGCTTCGCGACGGCGTCCTTCGTCATCGAGTCGGCCATGGACGAACTCGCCCACAAGCTCGGCATCGACCCGATCGAGCTGCGCCGGCGCAACGAACCGGCGGAGGACGAATCCAGCGGGCTGCCGTTCTCCACCCGCCGTCTGCGCGAGTGTTACACCGTCGGCGCCCGCGAGTTCGACTGGGGCCGCCGCCGTTCCGAGCCGGGCTCCCGGCGCGAGGGCGACTGGCTGATCGGCATGGGCATGGCCGCCGGCGTCTACGAGACACAGCGCAACACAGCCCAGGCCCGGGTCCGTCTGAACGCCGACGGCACCGCGCTGGTCGAGGCGGCGGCCAGTGACATGGGGCCGGGCACCTACACCTCCCAGACCCAGGTCGCGGCCGACGCCCTCGGGCTGGCCATGCGCGCGGTGACCTTCCGGCTGGGCGACTCGCTGTTCCCGCCGACCCCGCCGCACGGCGGGTCGATGACCATGGCAAGCGTCGGCTCCGCCGTACTCGACGGGTGCAACCAGGTGCGACAGCAGGCGATCAAGCTGGCCGTCGAGGACCGTGACTCACCGCTGTACGGGGTGGCCGCCCAGGACGTCGTCGTCCGCAGCGGCCGGCTGCACGTCAAGGACGATCCCGCGCGCGGCGAGACGTACCAGCGACTCCTGGCCCGCAACAACCGCCCCCGCCTCGAAGCTCTCGGCTCCTTCACCCGGCCGTCGGGGCCCGAGCGGCACTCTCTCTACGCCTACAACGCCACGTTCGCCGAGGTCGCCGTCGACGCGAAGCTGGGACTCGTGCGGGTACGGCGCATGCTCGGCGTGTACGACGCCGGACGCATCATCAGCCCCAAACTCGCTCAAAGCCAGGCAATCGGCGGCATCGTGGGCGGCATCGGCACAGCGCTGCTGGAACACACGGTCACCGACCACCGCGACGGCCGGATCGTGAACGCCAACCTGGCCGACTACCTCGTCCCCGTCAACGCCGACGTCCCCGACGTCAGGGCGATCTACCTGGACGGCGAGGACCGCGAGGCCGACCCGCTCGGCGTCAAGGGACTGGGCGAGGTCGTCCACGTCGGGGTTGCGCCCGCGATCGCCAACGCGGTCTTCAACGCCACCGGCCGCCGGATCCGCGAACTGCCCATCACCGCCGAAGCGCTGCTCTGACCTGGGCGATCCAGCCAATCTGAGTACGCACAGCCGGTCCGGCAGCCGCTCCCGCCTGGCTGCCGGACTTTTCGCTGCGGAGATCAACGCCTGGCAGGAACCGTTGCCTAAATCATGTCCATATTGGCGATCTCATCTGGGAAAAGGGTGGGTACCGTTACCCAAATCAAGCCTTGACACCCCCTTCACGTAACGCCTACGTTAACCGCATCGGGGGTCCGCTTAAAACGATTCAATAGCCCCTGGAGGGTGTGTGAAGACCTCCCACCGCACACTTGCGACGGCCGTAGCGGTCCTGGCGCTGGCGGCCCTGACCTCCTGTGGCTCCGGTTCGGAGCCCGCTGCTGACGGCACCATCACCCTTTCCTTCATGACGGGCAGCGATCAGTCGACCGTGGACACATCCAAGGCGCTGGCGGACGCGTTCATGAAGGCCAACCCCACCATCAAGATCGAGATGGAGAACCAGCCGGGAGGCAGCGAGGGCGACAACATCGTCAAGACCCGGCTGTCCACCGGCGAGATGACGGATGTGTTCTGGTACAACTCCGGCTCCCTGCTGCAGGCGCTCAACCCGGCCCAGACCCTCGTCGACCTCACCGGCGACCCGGTGCTGGCCGACGTCCAGCCGGACTACCTGCCGGTGGTGACCCAGGGCGACCACGTGTACGGGGTGCCGGCCAGCGCCGCGTCCGGTGGTGGCATCCTCTACAACCGAAAGGTCTACGAGAAGCTCGGCCTGCAGGTGCCCAGGACCTGGGACGAGTTCATGGCCAACAACGAGAAGATCAAAGCGGCCGGGATCGCGCCGGTGATCTCGACGTTCAAGGACACCTGGACCTCGCAGTTGCTTGTGCTGGCCGACTTCTACAACGTCCAGGCCGCGGTGCCGAGCTTCGCGCAGGACTACACCGCGGGCAAGGCCAAGTTCGCCACCACCCCGGCCGCGGTGGCGGGTTTCCAGCACCTGGCCGACGTGCACGCCAAGGGCTACCTCAACAAGGGGTTCGGCTCGGCCACCCTCGATCAAGGGCTGAAGATGCTCGCCGAAGGCCAGGGCGCGCACTACCCGATGCTCACCGCGATCTTGCCGCCCGTACTGGCGACAAGCCCGCAGGCGGCCACCGACATCGGCTTCTTCGGCGTCCCGGGCACCGATCCGGCCAAGAACGGCGCCAGCGTCTGGGAGCCGCCCGCGATCTACATCTCCAAGACGACCAAGCACCTGGACGCGGCCAAGAAGTTCGTGGCCTTCGTCGCCTCGCCGGCCGCCGCCGACGCGATCAACAAGGCGGTGCAGCCGACGGGACCGTACCGGGTGAAGGGCGCCAAACTGCCGGACGACGCCATGCAGGTGGCCAAGGACGTGCAGGCGTACATCGACAAGGGCGCCACCGCACCCGCGTTGGAGTTCCTGTCCCCGGTGAAGGGCCCGTCGCTGGAGCAGATCACCGTCGCGGTCGGCTCCGGGCTGACCTCGCCGGCCGAGGCCGCCGCCCAGTACGACAAGGACGTGGCGAAGCAGGCCAAGCAGCTGGGGCTCACGGGGTGGTGACCAAGCAGGCGGCCAGACCTCACGTCATGCCCGAGCAGGAGCTCACCCGCCCGGCCAGGCGCAAGTCCGCCTACCCGTACGCGCTCTACCTGCCGGCCGCCGTCGTCTACCTGGTGATCTTCCTGGTGCCGACGGTGATGGCCTGCTACTTCGCGCTCACCCGCTGGACCTTGTTCGACAGCACCTTCGTGGGGCTGCAGAACTTCACCGACTTCTTCGCCGAGCAGAACCTGCGCATCGGCTTCGCCAACACCGTCTTCTACGCGGTGGTGACCAGCGGGCTGAAGGTGGTGCTCGGGTTGCTGCTGGGCGTGTTGCTGACCAGCAGGCTGCGGCTGCGCGGTTTCCTGCGCTCGGTGGTGTTCTTCCCCGTCCTGGTCTCCACGGTCGCGGTCGGCATCACCTTCAGCATGCTGCTCAAACCCGACACCGGGCTGGTCAACAAGGCGCTCGCCCTGGTCGGCATCGAGGGTCCCGACTGGCTGGGCGACGCCAGGACGGCGCTGCTGTCGGTCGCGCTGGTGGACGTGTGGAAGGGCGTCGGACTGGCCACCGTCATCTACATCGCCGGCATCCTGTCCGTCCCCCGCGACTACTACCAGGCCGTCGCGGTGGACGGCGGGGGCGCCTGGCACCGCTTCCGCCACGTCACGCTGCCGCTGAGCTGGCCCGCCACCTACTCGGTGATCATCCTGTCGTTCATCGGCGGGCTTCGCTCGTTCGACCTGATCTGGACGATGACCCGCGGCGGACCTGGCTTCACCAGTGACACCATCGCCTCGATCATCTACAAGCAGTACCAGGCCGGCTTCTTCGGCCTGTCCACCGCGGGCAACGTCATCCTGTTCGTCCTGGTCACGGCCCTCGTGCTTCCGCTCAACTACTTTCTGGGCAAGAGGCAGGTCGCCCTATGAGAGCCACCAAAAGGCTCGGCGCGGAGGCGATCGCCCTGGCCGTGGCCGCCGTGATCTTCCTCGTCCCGTTCGCCCTCATGCTGCTCACCGCGGTCAAGGACCAGACCCAGGCCACCGACCTCGACTTCGCCTGGCCCACCAGCTGGCCGATCGTGCAGAACCTCACCGAGGTGATCGAGGCCCGCGACTACGTGCTGCTGCGCGCGTACGTCAACAGCACGGTCCTGACCGTGGCGTCCGTCGCCTTGATCGTCGTCTTCGCCGCGATGGCCGCGTTCGTGCTGCAGCGCCGCGCGGGCCGGCTCGGCTCGGTGGCCAACTTCCTGGTGCTGTCCGGGCTGATCATCCCGCCCGCGATCGTGCCCACCATCTGGCTCCTGCAGGCCCTCGGCCTGTTCAAGACCCTCCCCGGGCTGATCCTCATCGAGGTGGCCTTCAACCTGGCGTACGCGGTGCTGCTGTTCCGCGCGTTCATCGCGGCCATCCCGCGCGAACTGGACGAGGCCGCCCAGATCGACGGCTGCACCGGCCTCTCGCTGTTCTTCCGGGTGATCTTCCCGCTCCTGCGGCCGGTCACCATCACCGTGATCCTGACCAGCTCGGTGGCCATCTTCAACGACTTCGTCAACCCGCTCTACTTCACCCCCGGCGACGAGAACGCCACCGTGCAGGTCACCCTCTACAACTTCCAGAGCCAGTACAACACCCAGTGGAACCTGCTGTTCATGGACATCGTGCTCATCACGATCCCACCACTGCTGCTGTTCATCTTCTTCAACCGCAAGATCGTCGCTGGCATGACCGCCGGCGCCATCAAGGGATGACATGACCTTCCTGAACGTCGGAATCGGCGAGCATGCCCGCCCGCGATCAATCCAGAATCACGACTTCCAGTACAACGGGCGGACTCTGCGCGCCACGCTGCACATTCCCGAGACCGCAGGCGCGACCGGCCGGCCGACGGTGGTGTTCGTCCATGGGTTCGCCAACAACCGGATGGAGAACCGCTCCTTCGTTCTGATGTCGCGACTGCTGGAGACCGCCGGCATCGCATCGGTCCGGTTCGACCTGTCCGGGCACGGGGAAAGCGACGGCGACTTCTTCGACGTCACCATCACCGGGGAAATCGCCGAAACCCGATCCGTCGTGCAGGCCGTACGCGGCTTCGACTTCGCCGACCCTGACCGTATCGGCCTGGTCGGGATGAGCATGGGCGGTGTCGTCGCGGGCATCGTGGCCGCCGAGGAGCCGGGCATCCGCGCCGTGTGCCTGTGGTCGCCGGCCGCCGTCGCCCCCTTCGAAGTGGGTGCCGGCCGCCTCAAGGGCCGCGACATCGCCGCCGAGATCAGCCAGAAGGGCTACTTCGACGCCGACAGCCACCGGATGAGCCAGGCCTTGGTCGACGACATCGCCGGCCTCGACGTCTACGGCCGGTCCCGTCCGTACGCCGGACCCGTACGCATCATCCATGGCGACCAGGACGACATCGCCCCGCTCTCCTACGCCCGCCGCTATCTCGACCACTACGACGGCAACGCCGAGCTGGAAGTCGTCGAGGGCGCCGACCACGGCTGGGCCACCGTTCCGCACCGCACCCGGCTACACCAGTCCACATTGCAGTTCCTCCGCGCAAATCTGGAGCCCTCCGCATGAGCCCTACGGCCCTGGCACGCCCGGCTCGGCGACGCCGCCCTCGCCCTGTATGCGGAAAATGCCAGCGAAGAATCGGCTTTGTAGTGGTTTTGTAGCGACTCTGCGGGGTGGCGCGGTACCGTCCGGCTGACGTGATCAACTTCGATTAATCCCAACCGAAACAGGACATCACTGGCCGCGGATCGGAATGGCGGCAGGTCGATGTCCAGCCGTACGGAAAGGAGTATCCAATGCCGGAACGTGGTAAGCATTCACCTCCAGCGCATTTCGGCTTCTGGTGATCGCGCTGTGTGATCGTCCTCAGGCATGCGTGAGTACGGCCGATCCTGGGATGGTCAGCCGGTTACCGGGTCGGGTGGCATCCAGAGG